>JBCDJH010000389.1:0-1555 GCA_038747965.1 Pseudomonadota bacterium | reverse complement strand
TTGAAGTGGTCTTTGTTGGGATCTGCGGCCATTTCCGCAATCAGAGCGTCCCACTCTGCGCGAACGGGCTCGATGTTGAGCCGATCCATCGCGTCATAATCCGTCGTGTAGAAACGCGGGCTGAGAACGGTGTTGGATTGCGCCATCGCCAACGTATTGGTATCGGCGTCAGCGCCCCCAGTCGGCGCGCTCATGTCATTGGCCATGGTGTCGATGATTGCTGCTTGGGACATATCTTAGCCCTCCTGTCAAATGATCCGTTGGCCGGTGAAGCTCACTTCGAAGAGCTCCGTTAGCTCCATCTGCGCGGCGAGCTTCACAAAGAAGCGACGTAGGCTGCTGGCCCGCGTCACGGTGGCTTGGCGATGCAAGGTTTGCTTCTCGCCAAACTTTATCCGCACCGGTTCGCCGTGAACGATCACGCGGTCGCCGGCGTCGATTTCAATGCCGTTTTCGAGGCTGACATGCGCGTGCAGGTGATCGTGACTGTGCTCAATCTCGATTGTGCAAGGCGTTTCAATCCGCTCGTCGCTGCGCCAAAGCCGGCTCATGATGTCGCTTCTCCCGCGGAAGCCTCCAGCAGCCGCTCGAAAACGAGTCGGTTGTCTGGCCCGAACGCGCCAAGATTGACGCGGACTTCCGTCAATTGATCTTCCAGGGACAAGCGGCCGTCGTTCCAACGCACGAGCGTGTAAACGGTGCTCTCTGGTAGGCCGTGCTTGCGGCGCTCAAATGTCAGCCCTCTGAGAACAGCTTCAATGAAGCCGTCCTTTTCGCCGAGGGCGCCGATGCGCTCGCCGGACGCTGCGTCATAAACGGTGACGTCGCCCACCAATGAAGTTGAGAATCGAAGTTGGCGCTGCTTCAGCGGCGCTGCGTCCACATAGGTCGCGTGAGGGACGGGAGGGTTCGCCGCTTTGTGGAGTTGTGCGGCGCCGACGCCGGTGAGCGTCAAGCCGATGAGCGCGCCGGCGCCGATAAGAGCGCCTTTGGGGAAAGGTTTTTCGTCGATTGAGCTCATAGCGCCGATCCCATCCCAACAAAGTGTCAACAAAACTATACGTATTTTATCCGGCCCATACTGTCAATTAAACTCGACAACTTGGAGCGTAAATTTCGCCGCACCGCCTTTTCATTGAAGAGGGCGGTGCGGCGGCCTGCTCACGCCGAGGCGGCGATGGGCGTCAGGGGCCGTGGGCTGGGCGCCTGAACGGCTGGCGCTTCCGCCAGCGTCTCATCTGGCTGGGCTGTGGAGACGGCGTCTTCGGCGTCTCCCGCTTGCGCCTCTTGTAGCGCTGACGCGAGGATCGACGCCGCCGCTCCGGCATCAGAAACGCCGCGCAGCATCGGTTGCGGGTGTTGAAGCCGCCACGGCCGCGCATGGGGCCACAAATGAATGTAGCCAATGCGCGCTGACGGGTCGAGATGAATGGCGATATCGCCATGGCCGCCGGCCCGCGGCCGCATATCCGCGCTGGTCACAAGACGGAACGGAATGTTGATCGCCTTCGTAAGGGCCAGTCCGAACCGCATGACCAAGCGCTTGTTGGTTACG
>JBCDJH010000388.1:0-1571 GCA_038747965.1 Pseudomonadota bacterium | reverse complement strand
GCCATCTCGCGCCACGCATATCCGGTGATGAACCCAAAAAGTATGATGCCTTCCATCAGCCAGAGCGGCATGGTCGCCATGCATAAGAGAAGAAATCCAAAATTCGCCGCCAGCAGAGAAAACGCGGTCGCGCGGTCCGGGGCCCAGATAAGGCCGAACAGGGATTGGCTAAATATCGCAGCGAGCGCGATGACGCCCACGATCCCGAACTCATAAAGACACGATACGAACGTGTTGTGAGCGTATTTGGGGAAGACGCCCTCCCAGCTGTTGGGACCGTAACCGAAGAGGTAGTTCAGCAGGTCGCCTTCGAGATAGCCGTGTATGTATCGGCTCCAAAGATAAACCCGCGCTGACAACAGATCCTGCTCGCGCGACGTGAAGTAGTATGGCGCTTTGAAGAGGTCGAAACCGTCGCCAAAGACAGCGCCGATGTCGGCGAACCGCTCCCCAAGCGATACGCCGACAAAGGCGAGCAGTCCAGAAAAGGCGAAGAGGACCGCGACAGCCACAAGCGGCCGCTGCTCCGGGACTATTCGCATCAGCGACCCGCGAAAGAAGAAGACGCTGAGGGCCGGGCCGGCGGCGAGGATGCTGGTGCGATAGTTCGCGAGCAAAAGTCCGAAGACGCCAAGGCCGATGAAGAACACGCGCGCCAACAGTTTGCGCCCCGCCCCGCCAAGCGATAGGAGCACGATGAACGTCAGGACGATGGTCGACAGGACCGCCTCGTGAGAATAGCTGCCGATGTAGCTGACGGATCCGTCGCTTTCGGTGGCCTTCGCGTATCTGAGCAAGAAGGACAGGTACTGGAGCGTCAGCGGCGCAATAAAGGCGACGCTCAGCCTCGCGAAAAGCCGATCCGCGCCGTAGGTCTTCACCGCGTCGTAGGTGAGCAAAGCGACGACCAGGAAGTAGCCCCACTTTGTCAGCGTATTGATAACGCCCGCATCGGGTCCGTTGACCGCCGCGCTCACTGCAATAACGGCCATGAAGGCGTAAACAGGCGCCACATATTTGAGCAGGAGCAGAGATCGGTTGATCACGAAGAACCCGCCCCCGACCGCAACGATAGACACGAGGGCGTTGATGGACAGGCCCGCGGCCACGGGCGTGTATGTGACGTCCGGGATGGCGGCTAAAGCGTAACGCAGCCAGACGATGCCGATCAGATAGCGCGTTCCCCAGCCGCGAAATCCGCGCATCGCCCACCATAGACCGAACGCTGACAGGGCGGTTACCGCGAGGGGCAATGCGGTCCACATGGCGAGAGTTCCTGATTCCTAAGCGTGCGGCCTGACAACCTGTACGGGCGCTCGAGAGCCGTGCTGCGTCAACTCAGTATCGCATGCGCCGCGCATCCAGCGGAAGTTTCAATTGCCGCCAGCCTAACGCTTGCGCATTCTAGGGCTAAGTGATTCGCAAATGATAGCTGTTTGTGTTGGTTTTCGTAGGCGCCGGCGGGTGGGCGCGTCATTTGATTTCTCGCTGGTGCGAAACTCGCGTAGGGAATTGCAAAATAAGGTGAATACTGGGAACCGCGTCGCTGCGGCGACGTTACGAAATTGATG
>JBCDJH010000387.1:0-1640 GCA_038747965.1 Pseudomonadota bacterium | reverse complement strand
TACAGTCGTTCGGGCCTTTCTCTCCTCTCAAGATCTGCGCGCAGGCGCAAGCCTTGTGATCCGGTCGGGAGACATAGTCCATCGAGAAGCGCAACTCAGCGTCGAAGTCCTCATAGCTTGAAGCCAATTTTAGCGCGCTGTTTGGAATTGCGCCTAGGCCCCGCCATTCGAAGCTCCTCCGAGTAGAGAACACCTCTTCGGATAACTCCTGAGCGATGATGTTGCCGCCCGGCCGAACGGCGCGCGCGAAAGCGTTTTCCACGATCGCTTGTCCCCGGTTAACCTGCTCGACCAGCATGAGGATCGCCTGCAACAAGTCATTCGGTTCGAACCCAGCGATAACGATGGGTTTCAACCACTTGTCCGCGGCGCCTTCATACGCCTCCGCCCCGATAATCGTCGAAACGTTCCCTGGGCCAATAAATCCGTCCAGTAGAACGCCCGTCTCCCCGGTCCCCGCCGTCATGATTGCGTCGATCGCCGACGGCGTGAGCACGTGATTGCAAAACACGGAGAAGTTCGTGAGCTGCTTCGCTTTCGCCGCCTTGATCGCCGCCGCCGTCGGTGGGGTTGTCGTTTCAAAACCAATGGCGAACATAACCACCTGACGCTCCGGCTCGGCCGCCGCCAGTTCCACGGCTTGCGCAGGCGAGTAAACCATACGCACATCGCCTCCTTCGGCGCGGGCTGTGCGCAGAGTTCGTCCGTTGGTCCCCGGGACCCGCAGCAGGTCGCCATAAGTGCACAGGATGACGTCTTTATGCGTCACCGCGAGGTCGATCGCCATATCCAGGCGCCCCACAGGCAGCACGCAAACGGGGCAGCCGGGCCCGTGAATCATACGAATATTGGCTGGTAAAAGGTCTTCCAGGCCGAACCGACATAGTGCATGGGTGTGGCCGCCGCAAAACTCCATAAAGCTGTAAGCTCGGGAAGGATCCGCCGCATCGCGGATACGGGACGCCAGCGCCTTGGCCGCTTCAGCGTCGCGAAACTCGTCGACATACTTCATAGCGCGCCTACCTCTTTATCCGCGCTCTTCATCATGGCCAGCTGCTCGGCGGCGAGGCGCTCATCAATCTTCGACAGGGCGTATCCCACATGGACGACGACGAAGTCGCCGGGCGACACGTCCTCAAGGAGCGCCAGCGAAACCGGCATCTGCGCGCCATCTACATTAACCGTCGCCATCTCTCCGTCTACGGCAATAACTTCGGCGGGAAGGGCTAAGCACATGATGATGAAAGCTCCAGTGTTTCGGCCGGCGCAATCGCCGCGAGCCAGGCTTGGCCGAGGCTCAATCCACCATCATTCGCCGGCGCCTGCACGGGAAGCGCCAGATTGAGCCCTTTTTCGGTCAAGGCCTCGGCAAGGCCTTCGCTCAACACCCGGTTCTGGAAGCACCCGCATCCGCCTAGGATAGTGGGTTCCAAGTTCGACGATGCATGCGCATTCGCAGCCCAGTCGGCGAGAGCGGCGGCAAGCGTCCCATGGAAAAGGCTGGCGCCGGCCGCGGGCGTCTCCTCTATCAATTCGCGCAAAAGTGGGGTTAGGTCGAGGACCCCATCTGCGCTAATCCGCCAACCATTCCTCAGCACACGCGGTTCTGTCGCCAACGCTTCTAACGTCATGGGCGCTTC
>JBCDJH010000386.1:0-1674 GCA_038747965.1 Pseudomonadota bacterium | reverse complement strand
CACGGCGAAAAGGGATTGGCCGACAAACTGGACGACGCCGTCCGCGAAAATCGGATCGTCCGAGATCACCGGTCCCACGTCGTTCAGGCCGGGGACGTCCTCAGCGCTCAAAACGGCGACAACGCCAGGCGCGGCGCGCACTGGCGCCAGATCCATACGAACGATCTTGGCGTGCGCGTGCTGGCTCTGGGCGAGGTAGATGTGCAGAAGGTTCCGGGGTTCAGGGATATCGTCGATATACGCAGCCGCGCCCGTCACGTGCTTAATGGCGCTGTCGTGGGGGAGGGGCTGCCGCACGTCGCCTTTAAGAGGGGTGGACGGCGTAATGTCGCTGCCGGCGTCAGGCATGGGCGAGCTCCTTCCCGAGGGGGATGCGGGCCGGTTGCGCCGCGCCGCTTCCAGCGGCGGCGGCCGTTTCAAGCGCGAAGCGGCGCACCATGTTCTTTGCGCTGCGCAAACGATAGTCCGATGACGCGCGCATATCTGAGATCGGCGCGTAATCGGTTTCCAGCGCCTTGGCCGCAGCCTCCGCCCAATCGCCTGAGAGCGCCGCGCCCGTCATCGCCGCTTCGCATGCGGGCGCGCGTTTGGGCGTCGCCGCCATGCCCCCGAACGCCACCCGGGCCGAGACGATGCGATCGCCATCGAGTTCAACCGAGAACCCGCCGCACACGGCGGAAATATCCTGGTCGAAGCGCTTCGACAATTTGTAGACCGCATAGCGCCGTGTCTCGGTCGGCTTTGCGAGCGTGACGCTTTCAACGAACTCCGTGGGCGCGCGATCCTGCTTCCCATAGGCGATGAAGTACTCCTCCATCGGCAGGGTGCGGGCGCCCGCCTCGCTCCGCAACGTCACCTCGGCGCCGGCGGCGATGAGGGCCGGCATGGAATCGCCGATGGGCGAGCCGTTCGCGACATTGCCGCCCATGGTGCCGCTGTTGCGCACTTGGACGGAGCCGAGCCGCCGCAGCATCTCGCCAAAGTCAGGATAAAGCGCGCCAATCGCCTCCATCGCGTCCGTGTACCGCACGCCCGCGCCGATGCGAAGGCGATCGCCCAAATCGTCAACGCCGCGCATCTCCTCTACGTCATTGATGGAAATGATCACGGGCAGATGGCGATGCTGTTTGGTCACCCACAAGCCCACATCCGTCGCGCCCGCAAGGAAGGTCGCGCCGGGATGCGCCGCCGCAAGACGGGCGAGTTCAGCGGTGTCCACCGGCGCGAAGAAGCGCGCGCTGCGGCCCGACAAGGGATCGGTGTAGTCAAGCTCCAGCGTCTCGCGCCGCTGAATCCCGCGCAGGGCCTCTACAGTTTCGCGGCCGCCATAATAGTGCGCGTCCCCTTCTGAGGGCTTCGGCGCCGCGTCCGCTTTATGGGCCGCCCGGATAATCGGCCCATAGCCCGTGCAGCGGCACAGATTACCGGCGAGCGTATCCGCCACATCCTCCGTCCCCGCCGGATCGGCGCGCAGATGACGGGCGAAGAGCGCCATCACAATCCCAGGCGTGCAGAAGCCGCATTGGGAGCCGTGCTCCTCCACCATCGCGTGTTGGATCGGATGCAGCGCTCCGCCGCGCGCCAGGCTTTCAACAGTAATGAGTTCTTTGCCATCGAGCATCGGCAAAAAGAGAATGCAGGCGTTGACGGCGCGGTAGACGACGCGGTCGCCCT
>JBCDJH010000385.1:0-1712 GCA_038747965.1 Pseudomonadota bacterium | reverse complement strand
TGGCGGGCTCGTGAACCGCATGCCGTTTTACGCCTTCTTCTTCCTGTTCTTCACGTTGGGGAATGTGGGGCTGCCCGGCACCAGCGGGTTCGTCGGCGAGTTTCTCACCATGGCCGGCGCGTTCCAGGCGAACACTTGGGTTGCGTTCTTCGCCGCCACGGGGGTTATCCTGAGCGCCGCCTACGCGCTTTTGCTCTATCGGCGGGTGATTTTCGGGGAGCTGACGAAAGAGCCCCTCATGACCATCCAAGATTTGGAGATGCGGGAAATCCTCACCTTCGCGCCGCTCGTGGTGGGAGCCTTGTGGCTCGGCTTCTACCCAGCCCCGGCGCTACATGTGTTCAACGCGTCCGTCGCCAATTTGCTTGACGGCTATGGCGCCGCCATAAGCGCCGTCGGCGGCTAGGCGAGGAGAAAGCGGCAAGCGATATGACCAACGATCTCCTTTTCGCCGGACCGGAGCTGATGCTCGCCATCGGAGCCATGCTGCTCCTTATGGCGGGGGCCTATGGCGGCGACCGGATCAATCTGACAGTGTCGCGCGCCGCCGTGGCGCTGCTCATTATGACGGCGTTTTATGCGGCCGCGCGCACGCCGGCCGACCCGTCGGTGGTTTTCGGCGGCGGCTTCGTGGTCGATTCCTTTGCTGTCTTTTGCAAAGTGGTGACGTTGCTCGGCTCGGCGCTCGCCATCCTCATGTCGGAGAAATATCTGCAGACGGAACGGCTCGCCCGGTTTGAGTATCCGGTGCTGATCGTTCTGGCGGCGCTCGGCATGATCCTGATGATCTCCGCCAATGATCTCATCTCCCTCTATGTGGGCGTTGAGCTTCAGAGCCTCGCGCTTTATGTGCTCGCGGCCTTCAACCGAGACAGCCAGCGCGCGACGGAGGCGGGCCTTAAATACTTTGTGCTCGGCGCCCTGTCCTCAGGCCTTCTGCTCTATGGGGCGTCGCTGATTTACGGCTTCACCGGCACGACGCTGTTTGACGGCATCGCAGCCGCGGTCGCCGCCGATACGGGGCCGTCCGTCGGCCTCACCATTGGCCTCGTGTTCTTGATTTCAGGCCTCGCCTTCAAGATTTCGGCGGCCCCGTTCCACATGTGGACGCCGGACGTTTATGAGGGCGCGCCCACTCCAGTGACTGCGTTTCTTGCGGCCGCGCCTAAACTTGCGGCGATGGCCATGTTCACCCGCGCCATGGTCGCGCCGTTTCCGGAGATCATCGAGGATTGGCGGCAGATCATCGTGTTGATCGCCGTCGCCTCCATGGCTGTCGGCGCCTTTTCGGCGATCGTTCAAACCAACATCAAGCGGCTGATGGCCTATTCCTCCATCGGCCATATGGGCTACGCGCTGCTGGGCCTTGCGGCCGGCGACGCGCAAGGGGTGCAAGCGGTTCTCGTCTATATGGCTGTCTATGTGGTGACGACGGCCGGCGCCTTCGCTTTCATTCTCGCCATGCGGCGGCCGGAGGGCATGGTGGAGCAGATCTCGGATTTGTCGGGACTGTCGCGCACCCAGCCAGGGCTCGCCGTCGCCATGACGGTTTTGCTCTTTTCGCTGGCGGGCGTGCCGCCGACCGTCGGGTTCCTCGCCAAATGGTATGTGTTCATGGCGGCCGTCGACACCGGACTCATCTGGCTCGCTGTCGTCGGTCTACTGACGAGCGTCGTCGGCGCTTACTATTACCTCGCCATCGTCAAGACCAT
>JBCDJH010000384.1:0-1796 GCA_038747965.1 Pseudomonadota bacterium | reverse complement strand
GACAGCGCCCCGATGACGCTCGCAAAACCGCTTGGCAAAGGCTTGTTCGTTTCCGGACAGCTCACCCTCACCACCCTTCAGGCGGCGCCCGACATGGGCGTTCGGACAATTGTGAACAATCGACCGGATGGCGAATCCACGGATCAAACGCCCGGCGCCGACATAGAAGCCGCCGCGCGAGCCCTTGGCGTTGGCTATCAAGCGATCGCAGTGGATCACAGCGGCTTTAACCACGCACAAATTGAGCAGCTCTGGTCGCTGATTGACCAGGCCGACGGCGCAATTTGGGCCTACTGCCGGAGCGGGATGCGATCCACCGCGCTTTGGGCGCTCGCCATGGCGCGTTACGGAACTCTGGATATCGTGGAGATTGTCAGCCTTGCAGCCGGCGCGGGATACGAGATCAGCGGACTGGAACCGCAACTGCGCGCCCTCCGGGACGAGCAACCGGCTTAGAGCGTCCGCAGCCTCAGCGAAACCGAGGCCCCCGCTCCTTCCCCTCTAATAGTGGATCGCGATGCGCGCCTTAGGGCCGACTTGCGGAATAGCGAGCGTCTCGGTGAGGGTGACGCCGCAGGAGACGGAAAGCGTCGACTGTCCGTAAGCGTCGTGGGCTTTCGTCTCCGAACCACGCCCACAGTCAAGAAAAGAGCCAGGGCGTCGCCGAACCACATAAGACCAGTTGGGAGGCCCCATGGCGTACACCCTGTCGGTGACGCCGTTGTAGGCCGCGCCATAGGCGATGCCGCCGGCGACCGCTTCAGGCCCTTGCGCTCGGCCAGGCTCTGCAGCGGCCGCAGCGCTTAACGAAAGCGCCGTCCCCAAAACTAGCATTCCGATCGCCGCGCACGCCTTCATTGCGTCTACCCGTCCCAATTTGAACCGTCGGGCGGAGACGTCGCAAAGCCGGGACCAGTTTCTTGGGGGGCAGGGCTCGCCCCGCCGGGCCAATCCGATGACGCGGCGTTCACATGGATTTCACCGAGCCGTCACGCCGCTTCACACGACATTTATTTCCTTGTCAGAAAGCCGAGGCCTATGGTTCCGTATCTTAAAAAACAGGCGGGATCCGGCATGACTTTCTTAAGCGACTTGCAATTCGACGGCGGCTACGTGGTGGCGAAGCCGTCGGGGACCCGGATACCGCTGACGCGCTCGGCCTTGATGGACGCAGCGCGCGCGGCCGCCTTCGTGGCCGAAGTGCAGGCCCTATGCGCCACGCGGATCGCCCGCGGCGTGCGGCCAACGGCGAAGATCGCTTTCTATCCGCAGCGGCCCAACTCTTACTATGCGATCTGGCCGGTTTGCCGGCTCGCCAATGTGCAGATCGTCGACGATCCGCTCGACGCCGATCTCATCTTTCAGTTCCAGGATCGCCCGCTTGTGGACGCCGTGTCTCCGGCCATATCGCTGGGGCGCACCGTTCTCAATGGAGCCTGCCGCGATATCCGGAAGAGCCGCGTCGCGGACGTCTTCGAAAAGGTCTTCGGTTACTCCTTATCCGTCGATCCAACCACCTACCGCGGCCTCGCCGTTCAAAAGTCGGAAGGCAACGGCGTACATGACGGAGAAGTCATCGCTTGCCCGATCGAGGCGGCGGAGCCCGGCAAGGTCTATCAAAAACTCATCCAAAACTCCGTTGACGGACGCGACTATGTGGACATTCGCACCCCGGTGGTGGGAGGGCGCATCCCCTTTGTGTATCTTAAGATGCGTGCGGAGGCGGATCGGTTTTCAAACGCAAATCGACGCGTTGTCATGCGCGAAGCCCAGGACGTTCTGACTGAGGATGAAAT
>JBCDJH010000383.1:0-1825 GCA_038747965.1 Pseudomonadota bacterium | reverse complement strand
GTTTCTTGGAGTCGATGCTGGCGGGTCCCGAAGTCGGGCTCGGCTGGCGGCCGCCAGCGGCGAGACCCTTGGGGAGGGATCAGCCGGACCCGGATCGCTTCGAAAAGGCGCGGATACGGCGTTCGGCAACATCTCCGCGGCCTATGACGAGGCGTTCGCGGCCGCCGGGATCGGCCTTGACGCGAGGTCGCGCGTGGCGGCCCTCTTCGGCGTCGCCGGCGCCAATCGGCGCGAAGAGCGGGCGGCGTTCATGGCGTCGCCCTTCCCGTTTGAGATTTTTGATGTGGTGAGCGACGCCGAAATCGCGCTAAGCGGAGCTTATGGCGAAGAGGATGGCGGCGTCGTCATTGTTGGAACCGGCAGTATCGGCCTTGGCCGAAAAGACGGGGCTGTGTTTCAGGTGGGCGGCTATGGCTTCCCCATTTCGGATGAAGGGAGCGGGGCGCATATCGGGCTTCAGTGCATACGCCGCACGTTGATGGCGGCCGATCGCCGCGCTGCGCCGTCTGATTTGACGACGGCCGTGTTCGACGAGTTCGGCGCCGATATCGACGCTTTGATCGCCTGGATGGACACGGCTGACGCCACCGCCTACGCCGCCTTCGCGCCGCAGGTAGCCAAGCGGGCGGAGGCGGGAGACTGGTGCGCTGAGGAGCTGATGCGAGAAGCGGGCGAACATATTGGAGCGATGGTGGAAGCGCTGGCCGAGCGGGGCGCGCCCGCTTGTTCGTTGACGGGGGGGCTCAGCGAACGGATTTATTCGTGGCTGCCGGCGGGGCCCCAGCGTCGTCTGCGCCCAGCGCGCGGAACGCCGCTTGACGGGGCGCTTGCGCTGGCCCAGCGCCTCGCCGCCCGCGCGTTGGGGAGGGGCTAGCCCATGCATCCCCATATCGCTCGCCTTCATGCGATCGCCTCCAAAGGAACGCGCCGGATTATTGGCCTGATGAGCGGCACCTCCCTCGACGGCCTCGATATCGCCTTGTGTGAGGTCTCCGGCGCCGGGCTCAACACCGAAGCGCGCCTTGTCGCCTTTGCAACGGAACCCTACGATGAGGGGTACCGGGAGAAAATTCGCTCGGTTTTCTCGCGCCGCGACGTGGATTTACAGACTGTCTGCCTGCTGAACCCGTGGGTCGGCCGGTTTCATGCCGATCTTATACTGAAGCAACTGCAGCGCTGGGAGATTGAACCGAAAGACGTCGATCTTATCGCCAGTCATGGCCAGACGATCTATCACGCCCCCCGATCGCTCCACGGCGATCCAGACTACCCCAACGCCACGCTTCAGATCGGCGACGGCGATCATATGGCTGAGCGTCTTGGCGTCATCACCATCAGCGACTTTCGCCAGAAGCATCTGGCGGCGGGCGGCGAGGGCGCGCCGCTCGCGGCCTACGGCGATCTCTACATCTTCAGCGATCCCGGCGAGGATCGGGTGATGCTCAATATCGGCGGCATCGCCAATCTCACATTCCTGCCGAAGTCGCAAAGCATGAGCGACGTTTATTGCAGCGATATCGGCCCCGGCAACACCATGATGGACGCGCTGATGCAGGCAAGCGGCGGCGCGGCCTTTGACGCGGACGCGGCCGTCGCCCGCGCTGGCGGCGTTCATGGCGGCGTGCTCGCCGCGCTCAAGGATCACGCGTTTTTCGAGGCGCCCTTTCCAAAAACAACGGGCCCGGAGCTCTTTAATCTGGACTATTGGAAAGCGGCGACGTCGAGCGTTGGGGCCGGCGCCTTGAGCCTTGAAGACGCGATGGCGACCTTGAATCAATTCGCGGCGGACATGATTGTTCGCGCGCTTCAACACTGTCTTGACGAT
>JBCDJH010000382.1:0-1874 GCA_038747965.1 Pseudomonadota bacterium | reverse complement strand
CGTTGGCTGGTAGCCCACAGCGGAGGGGATACGGCCCAAAAGCGCCGACACCTCAGAACCCGCCTGCGTGAAGCGGAAGATGTTGTCGACGAAGAACAGCACGTCCTGACCCTGGTCGCGGAAGTCCTCAGCGACGGTGAGGCCGGTGAGGGCGACCCGCGCCCGCGCGCCCGGGGGCTCGTTCATTTGGCCGTAGATCAGCGAACATTTGGAGCCTTCGCCGCCGCCCTCTTTGTTCACGCCGGATTCGATCATCTCCCAGTAAAGGTCGTTCCCCTCCCGGGTGCGCTCGCCGACGCCGGCGAACACCGAATAGCCGCCATGCACCTTGGCGATGTTGTTGATGAGCTCTTGGATGAGCACCGTCTTGCCGACGCCCGCGCCGCCGAACAGGCCGATCTTGCCGCCTTTGGCGTAGGGGCAGAGGAGATCGACGACCTTAATGCCGGTCTCAAGTATCTCAGCTTCTGTCGATTGCTCCACGAAGGGCGGCGCTTCTGCGTGAATGCCGCGGCTGCTGTCCGCCTCGATCGGGCCCGCTTCATCGACAGGCTCGCCGACGACGTTCATGATGCGGCCGAGCGTGCCAGGCCCCACCGGCACCTGGATGGCGGAGCCCGTGTCCTTCACCTCTTGCCCGCGCACGAGGCCCTCGGTGGAGTCCATGGCGATGGTGCGCACCGTGTTTTCGCCCAGATGTTGAGCGACTTCCAGCACCAGCCGGACGCCGTTATTGTCCGTTTCCAAACCGTTCAAGATCGCCGGCAGATGTTCGTCGAACTCCACATCGACAACAGCCCCGATGACTTGGGCGATGCGCCCGTTCTTATCGCCGCTCATGGCTTCTTCCTCTTTCTCGTCCCCGCGAGCGCCGGCGCGCTCCAACTCTTCAGTTCCTTGAGACGCGTCCGCCTCGTCCGTCGTTATGGCCGCGCCGTTCAGCGCTGTTTCCGTTCCGCTCGCGTTTGGGGTTTGGGCCTCCGGAGCCAGCCCGTTTGGGCTTGCGCCGGCTGCGCCGCCGTTGGCTTGGCCTGGCATTGAGCCTTCCGGCGGCGGCAAGGTCCTCTGGGCGTCGCCGCGCCGCGTGAGCCGCGCGACGTATCTTAGGAGGCGTCCGAACCAATTCATGATCTTCCGACGTCTCCCTTTTCGCGCGTGGGGGCGGCGGCCGCGCCCAGCGACCTTCTATGACCTCAGACCTTGTACGCTAAACCGCCTCCGCTCCGGAGATAATTTCAATCAATTCTTTAGTGATCTGCGCTTGACGCGAGCGGTTGTAGTTGATCGTCAGCTTGTCGATCATTTCACCCGCGTTGCGCGTTGCGTTGTCCATGGCCGACATGCGCGCGCCTTGCTCGCTGGCCCCGTTTTCGAGGAGCGCGCGCAGCACCTGGGCGGCCACGTAGCGCGGCAACAACTGTTCCAGGATGTTGTCTTCATCCGGCTCGTAATCGTAGGCGGCGCCCTTGAGGTCCGGCGTTTCAACGCCTTCCGGCGCTGTCGCAGGGATCAATTGCGATATCGTCGGAACCTGTTGGATGACGGACTTAAAGCGTCCGTAGAAGATCGAGCATACGTCGAACTCGCCCGCGTCAAACATTTCCAGCGCCCGGCCGGCGATAGCGTTCGCGTCGGGAAAGCCGATTTGCCGAACGCCCGATAGATCCACCGTATCCAGAATGAGATCGCCGTAGAGGCGCTTCAGCTGGTCGCGCCCCTTCTTACCGACACAGAGGATTTTGACTGTCTTTCCAGCGCCTTGGAGCTGAATGATGCGTTCCCGCGCGAGGCGCACGATGGAGCTGTTGAAGGCGCCGCAAAGGCCGCGTTCAGCCGTGGCGACGATCAAAAGATGCGTATCGTCCGCGCCTGTG
>JBCDJH010000381.1:0-1913 GCA_038747965.1 Pseudomonadota bacterium | reverse complement strand
TGCTGTCACTCATCCCATGTGGGGACCAGGCGGCGTCGTTAAAGGCGTTTGGTTTTCACAAAACCGTTACGGCCTCCCGGGGCCAGTCGTACGTGGCGGCCGCGCGTTCTAGAGCCGTTTGCGCCTCATCTGATTCAGTTTCGAGGTCGCAAACGGCTCTAAGTCTTTGTTTGCGCGAATTGCGGACCCGAAACCGGTGAGCTGCTTTCGCTGCAATGCGCTCTAGCGCCCGGCGATCGCTCCGAGCTTGCGCAGATAATCCCAACTGTAGAGGCCCGTATCGTGGCCGTCGTCGAAGCAGAGCCGCACGGCGTAAGAGCCGACCCGCTCTATGCGGACGATGGCGACGTTCTCCTTGCCGACGATGCGCTTCTTTTGGCCCGGGCCGTGCCCTTGCACCTCGGCGCTCGGGCTTTCAACGCGCAGTAGCTCGGCGGACAAGGCGAACGATGCGCCGTCGTCATAGGCGACCATAAGTTCGCGCCCGCCCGGGCGCAGGCGCAATTCAACGGGCCATGGGGCGTCCTGCGCGCTCATCGGGTCTGTCGCCACCGAACGACCTCGGCGTCCGATAGCTCGCGCGCCTCGTCCGGCAACATGATGGGAATGCCGTCTCGTATGGGATAGGCGAGGCGGCTGTCGACGCAGACGAGTTCCTGCTCGGCCTTGTCAAAGGTGAGCGCCTTCTTCGAAACCGGACATACGAGAAGCGAGAGGAGATCGGCGTCGATCTCGCGTGGGTCGCTGGTGGCCGCGGCCGGCGCGTCAGTGGCTGCGTCATCCATTGGCCGGCTCACCATAGCGCTATTGCAGCGACGGCTCTGCGTCCCCGCCGCTGCTGGCGAGTGCGAATTCCATCAGGGCGAGCAGTGTTTGCGCCCTGTCCGCCAGCGCCGGCGCCTCCAACAGCGCCTGCTTCTCTTTGGGATCGAACGGGCAAATCATCGCTAAGGAGTTGATCAACGTCTCGCACGGCGCGTCCTCGATGGTCTCCCAATCAGCTTCGAGCTGCTGCGCTTTCAGGTAATCCTTCAGGACGGCGAGCAGACCCGCTCGATCCGGCACATCGTCATCGTCCGCGGGCGTCAAGTCCACGGAGAAATCATCCCAGTCGACGCGGGCTTGGCGATAGGGCGTGATCGTTGACAGAGTTTCGACGATCCGAAAGCGAACCAAACCGGTGAGTGTAATGAGATACCGCCCGTCCGCCGTTTCCGAAAACGACGTAAGCCGCCCGGCGCAGCCGACCTCATAAAGCTCCGGCCCAATCGAACTTTCCCCGGACGACCGCAGCGGTTGAATCATCCCGATCAAACGATCGCCGCCGAGCGCGTCGTCGATCATGGAGAGATATCGCGGCTCGAAAATGTTCAGCGGCAGCCGTCCGCGCGGCAGCAACAAAGCGCCGGGCAGCGGAAACAGCGGCAAGACTTCTGGAAGCTCCGAGGTTTTTCTTGGGCGTTGCATGGGTTCCAGCCTCAGCCCGCCGGCGCGCTCGGTCATCTAGGCGAACAGTATTGAGGAGAGGCGCCGGCGCGCCTTGATGGTTACAGGGTCCGTTGGTCCGAACGCTTCAAAAAGCGTCAACAGCTTCTTACGGGCGGCCTCATCCCCCCAAGCGCGGTCGCGGGCGATCATCGCCAACAGTTCATCCGCCGCCTCTTCCTTCATGTCGTGGGCGGTGAAGGCGTCGGCCAACTCCAACCGGGTTTCAAAGTCGTCCGGGTTGGCTTCGGCGCGCGCTTTCAGATCGCCGAGATCGCCGGCGTTGGCCCGCAACTCGGCGAGATCGAGCGCCGCTCTGGCCTGCGCGATGGCGGGGTCGTTTTCCTTGCCGGCTGGCGTCTGCTCCAAAATCGCTTTGGCTTGATCGAGGGCGTCGCCAGCAATGAAGGCGCGGGCGAGGCCGGCGA
>JBCDJH010000380.1:0-1915 GCA_038747965.1 Pseudomonadota bacterium | reverse complement strand
GTAGCGGCCAACTCGCCACGTCCGCGCGAACGGGACGCTCAGCGAGCCCCTTCACTTTGACGTAGCGCTCCGCTCGGCGCCCTTCATAAAACCCGTCGCCGACGAAGTATCCGCCGAGCGCAACGCCGATGCTTAACAGAAAAGCCGCGAGGGCGAGACCGCCTTGGCCCTGAGCGTTCGCCATCTCAAGCGCCCTTTACGTCTTCTTCGGCGCAGCGTTTCAGGAACGCCGTCATCAGCGCGCTGACTTGCGCGAAGGTCTTCTCGCCCTCTTCCATCACTTCTTCATGGCTGAGCGGCTCGGGAGAAATGCCCGCGGCGAGGTTGCTGATCATGGAGAGGCCAGCGACGCGCAGGCCGCAATGGCGCGCGACAAGGCATTCCGGCACCGTCGACATGCCCACGGCGTCTGCGCCCCATTGGCGAAACATGCGAATTTCGGCCGGCGTTTCAAAGTTCGGACCTGTGGTGCACAGATAAACGCCGTGCCTCAGCGGCGTCCCTGTTTCAACAGCCGCCGCCTGCATCATCTCCCGAAGGGCCGGATCATAGGCCTCCGTCATATCGAAGAAGCGCAGCCCCACATCATCGTCGTTGGGGCCCATCAAAGGATTGCGGCCGGAGTAGTTGATATGATCCTCAATCATCATCAACGCGCCGGGGCCCATGGTCTTGTGAAGGCTGCCAGCGGCGTTGGTGAGGATGAGACGCTCGGCGCCCAGCCGCTTGAACGTGCGAACCGGGATCGCCAGTTGTTGAGGGTCGTAGCCCTCATAGAGGTGCATCCGCCCTTGCATGCAGGCCACCGGCGCGCCGCCGGCCGTTCCGATGAGCAGCCGGCCCGCATGGCCTTGGACGGTGGAGACCGGAAATCCGGGGATGTCGGCGTAGGACAACTCCGCCGTCACCTCCATGGTCTCGCCGAAGCGGCCGAGCCCGCTGCCGAGCACCAGCACGGTCTTGGGAAAGTCCGCTCCAAGGCGCTCTGCGATGGCGTTCGCTGCGCCAGCGACGGCTTCGGTGATCATGGGCGGACGCTCCTTTTGAATTAGGGGGTATCGACAAAGTTATTGGCCGCAATGGGGCGCGAGGTCTAGTCTGCCAGCCTTGGCGCGCGGCCGCGCAAGTGGAGAGACGCCATGGCGAGAGCCATCATTGGGGTTATGGATTCATTTGGGGTGGGGGCCGCGGACGACGCCGACGCGTTCGGCGACGCGGGCGCGAACACCTACGGGCATATTCGGGCCGCCTGCGCCGCCGGCGAAGCCGATGCGGCGGGCCTCCGGCAGGGGCCGCTCGCAACGCCGAACCTCACCAGCCTCGGCCTCGCCACCGCTGACGAGATGGCCGCCGGGGCGCCGGGCGCCGCGCGCGGGGCTTATGGGTTCGCGGCGGAGCGCAGCTTCGGCAAAGACACCCCCAGCGGCCATTGGGAGATGATGGGGCTGCCCGTCGAATTCGACTGGGGCTATTTCCCCAAGGACGCGCCTACCTTCCCGCCCCAGCTGATCGCGGATCTCATCGCCGCCGGCGATTTGCCGGGCGTGCTTGGCGAGCGGCACGCCTCCGGCACCCAAATCATCGATGAGCTTGGCGAGAGCCACATCGCGACCGGCAAGCCGATTGTCTACACCTCGGCCGACTCCGTCATCCAGATCGCGGCCCATGAGACCCATTTCGGGCTGGCGCGTTTGCTGGATCTCTGCGCCAAGGCGCGGGAGCTCGTCGACGCGCACAATATTGGCCGTGTCATCGCCCGCCCCTTCGTCGGGGAGCGCCCGGGAGAGTTCAAACGCACCGGGAACCGCAAGGACATCGCGACGCCGCCTCACGGGCCCACCTTGCTCGATGTTTACGCGGCGACCGGCCGGCCGGTGATCGGCGTCGGTAAAATCAGCGACATCTTCGCCGGCAG
>JBCDJH010000379.1:0-1939 GCA_038747965.1 Pseudomonadota bacterium | reverse complement strand
CGTCCCCGTCGCTTATGGCTTGATCATCCGCCGCGGTCATTGCGTTCCTGCTCTCTCGCGACAACTTTCAAATCGCTCGCCACCATCTCGCGGACGAGGTCCGGAAACGGGGTCGAGTGGCTCCAACCGAGTTTCTCGCGCGCCTTGGCAGGGTCGCCAAGCAGTTGATCGACCTCCGCCGGACGGAAATAGCGTGGGTCGATTTTCACCAGCTCCGCGCCGCTTTGAGCGTCTAACCCGACTTCTTCAACGCCTTTGCCGCGCCATTCGATGCGACGTCCGACTTCGGAAAATGCGAGTTCGACGAACTCCCGCACGGAATGCATCTCGCCGGTGCTTAGCACGTAGTCATCGGCCGCGTCCTGCTGCAGCATCATCCACATGCCCTCAACATAGTCGCGCGCGTGGCCCCAATCCCGCTTCGCGTCCAGGTTCCCCAGATAGAGCGTGTCCTGGAGGCCATGCTCGATCGCAGCGACGGCGCGCGTTATTTTGCGGGTAACGAACGTCTCGCCGCGGATCGGGCTCTCATGATTGAACAGAATGCCGTTGGACGCGTGGAAACCGTAGGACTCGCGGTAGTTAACGACGATCCAATACGCGTAGAGCTTGGCTGCGGCATAGGGCGATCGTGGATAGAAAGGCGTTTTTTCGGTCTGCGGCACCTCCTGCACCTTGCCGTAAAGCTCGGATGTGGAGGCCTGATAGAAGCGAATTTGATCGGCGATATTCAAAATACGGATCGCCTCAAGCAGCCGCAGCGTGCCGAGCGCGTCTGAGTTGGCTGTGTATTCCGGCGTTTCGAAGCTCACCTGCACATGGCTCTGCGCTCCGAGATTGTAGATTTCGTCCGGCTTCACTTCCTGAACCAGGCGGATGAGGTTGGTCGCGTCCGTGAGGTCGCCGTAATGCATGAAGAAGCGGGCGTCCGGCTGATGGGGATCGACGTAAAGGTCGTCCACGCGCGCCGTGTTAAAGGAGGAGGACCGGCGCTTGACGCCATGGACCTCATAGCCCTTGTCCAGCAGCAGCCGAGCGAGATACGCCCCATCCTGCCCTGTTATTCCCGTCACTAAAGCCCGTTTCGCGGCCATGTTGCGTTGCACCCCATCTTCAACGAACCTCGCCCTACGCTCGGGTGAGTGCGCCGTCAATAACCCGTTCCAGTCAATAGAACCGACTGTATTTATGCTGCGTCTATGATCTGTCTTAAATTCTAAATGAAGGCTGTTGCGCAGCGCAAAACCAATGGTCCATTTTGGCTGAAAAAAGGTTTAAGGCGCTCTGAATCGCGCAACGACAACAATTGGGACGGGCCGGTCGGCGCAGAAGTTTATGGACTGCCAGCTCAGCGTTATCCTCTGCACCTACAACCCGAACCGCGAACTTCTTGCGAAGGCCTTGGCGGCCGTCGCTGCGCAATCGTTGGCCCGCGACCGCTTCGAGTTGATTGTCATCGACAACAACTCCTCGCCGGCTCTTCAGGAAGATGATTTGGCCGCTTTGTCGGGCGGGCCCGTTCGCTTGGAGCGGGAGCTTCGCCAGGGGCTCACCTTCGCGCGGGCGTGCGGGCTGAAGACCGCTTCGAGCGAGCGGATCTGCTTTATCGATGACGACAACGAGATCGCGCCTGACTTTTTCGAGACGGCGTTGGCGATTTTTTGGGCGGAACCGCGTTTGGGGGTGTTCGGCGGCGTGGCGGAGGGGGCGCTAGGCCGCTCGGTGGGACCGCTCAAGACCGCATTCCTCCCCCATCTCGGGGTTCGCGACATGGGCGCGGACGACATGACCGGCAGCGGCGCCGCTTGGGGGCCGTGGGAGCCAATCGGCGCAGGGCTTTGCCTTCGCGCTGAGGTTGGCGAGGGCTATGTAGCTTACGTGGAGGGCGAGGGGGCCGCAGGCGGCCTCGGTCGCCAGGGCGGGGCGCTCCTCAGCGGCG
>JBCDJH010000378.1:0-1940 GCA_038747965.1 Pseudomonadota bacterium | reverse complement strand
TGCGCGCTGCGGCGTTGCCGTTGGTGAGCTATGTGGGCCCCGCGGCGGCGGCCCTTTTGACGGGCTCCTTGGTGGTCGAACAGATCTTCGGCCTGCCGGGCGTTGGCCGCTACTTCGTGATCGGCGCCCTCAACCGCGACTACACGCTGGTGATGGGCGTCGTCATCCTCTATGCGACGCTCATCATCGCCCTCAATATGCTCGCCGACGTCGCCTACGGATGGCTCGACCCGAAGGTAAGGCTCGGGCGGTGAAACTGTCTCTTCCAAACCCGCGCGACGAAGTCGTCATTGGGAACGCTGTCAAAGGCCGCAGCCTTTGGGACGACGCCCTCGCGCGCCTTGTCGCCAACAAAGCGGCGGTGGCGAGCCTTGTGGTGCTTGGCGGCCTCGCGCTCGCCGCTATCGTCGGCCCCTGGCTCACGGCCTACGACTTCGACGAGGTGAACTACGCCGTCGCCGGCGGTACGGGTCCGAATGCGGATTATTGGTTCGGCGCGGACATCAACGGCCGGGATCTGTTCACCCGCACTCTCATCGGCGCGCGGGTGAGCCTTGTGGTGGGCTTTGTCGCCACGTTCGTCAGCCTCGTGATCGGCGTCGCCTGGGGCGCGACCGCGGGCTTTCTCGGCGGCGTCGTCGACAATATCATGATGCGGATTGTCGATATTCTCTATTCGCTGCCCTTCATCTTTTTCGTCATCATCTTAATGGTGGTGTTCGGCACAAACCTGTTCCTCCTTTTTGTGGCCATTGGCGCTGTTGAATGGCTCACCATGGCGCGGATCGTCCGCGGGCAGACGCTCGCTCTAAAGGAACGGGAGTTTGTGGAGGCCGCAAGAGCCATCGGCGTGCCGACGCCCATCATCATCTGGCGGCACATCGCGCCGAACCTGGTGGGGCCGGTCGTCGTCTATGTGACGCTTACGATCCCGTCGGCCATCTTGGCTGAGAGCTTCTTGAGCTTCCTGGGGCTTGGCGTGCAGGAGCCGCTCACCTCCTGGGGCGTTCTCATCTCCGAAGGCGCGCAGGAGATGCAGACAGCGCCGTGGATGCTGATCTTTCCCGCAAGCTTCATGGCGGCGACGTTGTTCTGCTTCAATTTCATCGGCGACGGTTTGCGCGACGCACTCGACCCGAAAGACCGCTAAGGCGCCCCGGCGGCGCCTTCGTCAGCACGGAGCCGCGCGAGGGCGGCGTTCTGCGCGAGCAGATTGATCATGCCGGAATAGTAGTTCGTCGGGCCGTCGATCGCGGGGTAGGGCAGACGCGGCGCGTCGAGCGCGTCTGTCTCCACCAGAACGTTGCGGGTCATGGCGCGGATGGCTTGGGCGCCGCCCACATCCCGGCGCCCGCTGATGCGTCCGGTGACGAGATCCACATGGTCCGGCGCGCCTGCGTCCGGAAAACCCGCCCAGAACGTCTCGAAGCGGGCGAGGTCGGCTTGCGCCTCAAGCCCGCCCCAGGCTGCGTAAACCGGGATGCGGATGGCGTCATAGCCGAACCGCGGCAAGTAGTTGGGGCCGGGGCCCGGGACAAGCGCGCCCTCGTTCGTCACGAACATCCAGGCTGACGGCAGATCATGGTCGCCCAGCCGCGCTTCGGCCACCAAGGCCGCCGCGTCCTCATAAAGCTCAGCCCAGAGCTCGGCGTCGCCGACGCTCTTGGCGCGCTCATAGGCTGGGAACAGGAAGTAGGAGAGATTGACGATCGCGCCGCCCTCCTTCTCAAAAGCGTAGGCTCGCCAGATTAGCACATCAGAGACCCTAGATTTCCATAGTACTTCACCAGATTTATTGACTTCCCACACTCGGCCTTGCTCGCCTTCGCCGATAATGATATTTCCGTTCTCCAATTGTACACCGCTAGAAGCTCGAGCCGAAAATAGATCAGGGTTGGTAAAGCTCCATATAACGGTTGGTTCATTATCTTGACCACTCA
>JBCDJH010000377.1:0-1986 GCA_038747965.1 Pseudomonadota bacterium | reverse complement strand
ATTGGGTTAGGGGTTGGGCCTTCCGGCATCGGCACCCTGTTCATCGTCATCATCATCCGCCGCGTCGGTGCGAGCTTTATGGCGCTTGCGAACTATTTGACGCCCCTCTACGCTGTGGGTCTCGGCGCGTTGGCATTCGCCGAACGTCTCGATCAAGGCGTTTTCATTGCCCTAGCCGTTATCCTGGCCGGCGTTTTCGTTAGCCAGCGGAAAACATAGCGTTCGCGCGGGCGTTAGAGCACTTTTCTCGGATGGCGCCCGTCGACGTAGCCCATAAAGGGCGGGTGAATACTATACCCCAAGAGCTCTTGAACGCGCGTCGGCATTGAGCCGACTTTTTCCGGCGGAACGGCGAGCAGCATTGACTCAAGCGGACGAGCCCATCCTGCGCAATATTGAGGCGTTAGAATAAGTCGCGGCGCATCTGACTGGTTAGCACCGCCGCGGTGCCAAACATCGCCTTTCAGCGCCATCATCGACCCCGCAGGCATTGTTGCCTTAACGGCATCGGCGCGGGCGCCGGGATCTCCTTCGCGCCTTAGTGTTGTTGAGAAGTCATCGGACGTGAGCGCGCCATTGGGATCTTCATCGGACCACCTATGACTACCGGGAATGATTTCTGTCGCCCCGTTTTCATCCGTCATGGCATCAATGGCCCAAAAGACGCTGACACCACACTTATTGCGCGGCTTCGGCAAGGGAATGTGCCCATCGTCCGTGTGCCAAGGCTGTGCGGTTTCCCCTTCTTTCAAGTTGATCGCCAGAAACGCCGACAACAGAGCGCTTTCGGTCAGATCGTGTTCAACGAAAGAAAGAGCGAGCGGATGCATGCTCAACTCAGCAAAAACATCCCCTTTATCGAGGAGCGCGTAGACACGGTTGGTCTCGCGCCCCTCGAATTCATTTCGCCCCTTGGGTCCGGTGGAAAGATGTGGAGCTAAAGCGTCTCTAACTCGCTCCAACGTCACTTCGTCGAGGACATTCTCTACAACGACGAAACCGTCTTGTTCATATTTATCGGCGAGAGAAGCGAAGACGTCAACGGATTTTGTAAGCCAGTCCGACCAGTTTGCATCAGGGGCGACTGTCTGCTCTGAATTGCGAAGGGCCATCTTCACTCTACCTGGGATTTAGACGATTGCGCACTCAACTTGAGCCGCGACGTTGCCGTACACATTAGGACAGATCCGGCAGGGACATCGTGCCTTTTTGCAGCTGCACCGCAGCACCAGAAATGGTCACCTTGCCGACAACGCCGCCGCGAACAGAAAACTCTACATTTATGGCCGAAGGACGACCCATTTCGATGCCTTGTTCAACGGTCCAGCCATACTCACCGTCATCTAGCGTTTGCGACGCAGCAAAATAAGCAGGTGCCGCGCACGCCGCGGAGCCCGTGGCCGGATCCTCAGGAACGCCTAAGCTCGGCGCGAAGAGCCTTGCCCGGAACGTATCGGGTTCACCGGGCACCCGCGCGATCGGATAGACTTCACCGGCGTTGAGACGGGCAATCGCTCCCATATCCGGCGTCGCCGACTGGATCGCATCAAATGACGTTTCGATCATCATGAATGGCGTCGGAGCACCGGCTATAAGAGGAGCGGCCACGACATCATCAGGTGAGATCCGAAGCGCTTGTGCAATGTCCGCTGCTTGATCCGGCGCGGGTTCCGTTGTTGGTGGATTTGGATTCACAAATGATGCTGTGTCGCCATCAAAAGACAACGCAAACTCGCCGGCGTTCAGCTCGAGCACAAAGGGGTCGCGGGCGCGATCCAAGGCGGCCAGCGCCTGGGCCGCGCCTATCGTCGGGTGGCCCGCAAAGGGAAGCTCCTCGACCGGCGTAAAGATGCGGAGCCTTGCGCGCGTGTGCGCGTTTGACGGCGGCAGGACGAAAACAGTTTCAGAGAGGTTGAACTCCCGCGCCACGGCCTGGAACTCGTCTTCACGAAGCTGCTCCGCGCCGAACACGACGGCCAACGGATT
>JBCDJH010000376.1:0-2009 GCA_038747965.1 Pseudomonadota bacterium | reverse complement strand
CGATCGCCTTCACCGTCATGTCCGCTTCGGGAACGCGATCCGTGTTGTAGAGCAAACGGAAGGACGGCACAGCGATCACCAATAAAATGATGATCGGAACAACCGTCCAGACGACTTCAACTAGAGTGTTGTGGCTGAAGTTCTTCGGCGTTGGGTTGGCTTTGGCGTTGAACTTAAACAGAACCCAAACGAGGAGACCGAGGACCACCAACACGATCGCAGTGATTATCACCAGCAGCAAGGTGTGGAAGTCCCGCACCTGCTCCATCAAAGGCGTCGCCGCCGGTTGCAAATCGATCTGCCAGGGCGTCGGCTGCTGCGCGCCCGCACCGCCGACCGCCAAGGCCCACAGGCCAGCCGTCCATGCGGCCAACTTCGCTCCCAAAACCGCTCGCTTCGTCACGTTCATTCCTCTCGGCAACCCGGCTCTCTCAAACATTTCCGACAGGCGCCGTGAGCGCTCGCGGAATCGTTCCAAGAATTACGGTGAGACCTATAGCACCGACGCCTGCTCAAACAGTAAGAGCCTGAAGAAAAAACGTCGCACCGCTCGGGGTTTAGCGGGCGTCGAACGGCCCGGTTACAAAGCGACTAAAAGGGCCTACGTATGCGTTTGACGCGCGTTACAGGAGTTCACCGCCCATGACCGACGATTTGTTTTTCGACAACACCGATCTCGACCGCAAACGGGTCGAGGCGATCGTCGACGACGCGCTCAAAGATGCGGACGATGGCGAACTCTATTTGGAGTACGCCCAGTCCGAGGCGTTCGGCTTTGACGACGGGCGGCTGAAGACCGCGAGCTACGACACGGGCCAAGGCTTCGGCCTGCGCGCCGTGGCGGACGAAGCCACCGGCTACGCCCACGCTTCGGAGCTGTCGGAAGCGGCGATCTCCCGGGCCGCAAGCTCGGTGGGCGCCGTCCTGTCAGGCTATTCAGGCGAAGCCGCGCCCGGCCCCGCCGGCACCAACGCCAAGCTCTATGTAGATGACAACCCCCTCACCCAAGAGCCCTTCGAGGCCAAGGTGAAGCTGATGCAGGACATCGACGCCTACGCCCGGGGCCTTGACCCCCGGGTGCGGCAAGTGTCCTGCTCCCTCGCCGGGGAGTGGTGCGTTGTTGAGATCATCCGCCCCGGCGGCGAATTCGTGCGCGACATACGCCCGCTGGTGCGGTTGAACGTGTCCGTCACCGCCGGAGAGGGCGATCGGCAGGAATCTGGCTCCTACGGCGCGGGCGGCCGCGAAGGCTACGCACGGTTCATCGATCCGAGCGCCTGGCGGGGTTATGTGGACGAAGCCTTGCGGCAAGCGCTCGTCAATCTGGACGCGGAGCCCGCCCCGGCCGGCGAAATGGAAGTGGTGCTCGGCTCCGGCTGGACGGGCATTCTGCTTCATGAGGCTGTCGGTCACGGGCTAGAGGGCGATTTCAATCGCAAACGGGAATCCGCGTTCGCCGGGCTGCTCGGAGAGCGGGTGGCGGCGCCGGGCGTCACAGTTGTGGATGACGGCACCATCGCCGACCGCCGGGGCTCCCTCACCGTCGACGACGAAGGCACGCCAACCTCCCGCACGGTGCTTATCGAGGACGGGATCCTCAAAGGCTACATGCAGGATCGCATGAACGCCCGGCTGATGGGCGCGGCGGTCACCGGCAACGGGCGGCGCGAAAGCTTCGCGCATATGCCGATGCCGCGGATGACGAACACCTTCATGATGAACGGCGCCCATAAGCCGGAAGAGATCCTCGCCTCCGTCAAAGACGGCCTCTACGCCGTGAACTTCTCCGGCGGCCAAGTGGACATCACCAACGGCAAGTTCGTGTTTCAATGCACGGAGGCGTACCGGGTGAAAGATGGGAAGGTCGGCGCGCCGGTGAAGGGCGCGACGCTCATTGGCGACGGCCCGACGGCGCTCACGAAGATCTCGATGATCGGCGACGACATGGCGCTCGACCCGGGCATCGGCACCTGCGGCAAAGGCGGCCAAGGCGTGCCCGTCGGGGTCGG
>JBCDJH010000375.1:0-2014 GCA_038747965.1 Pseudomonadota bacterium | reverse complement strand
CTTTGAACCGCCAAAACATTTCCAACGCGATGGGGATCGCAGGAACGCCCCTGGCCGCCGCGGCCCTGGCGAGGGCCGCGCCCGGAACGGTTCTCGCCGAAGGGGAGGAGGCGCAAGGTCTCGCGCCGCTTTCCATTGGGGTTTTGCGCCTTTCGGAAAGCGCGGAAACATTGTTGCGGCGGTTCGGGCTGACGCAGGTCGGTCAACTCTACGCCTTCGATCGTCAGGCGTTGGCGCGTCGGTTTCCCTCCACCCATGACGCCGAAGCGGTGCTGCGGCGGCTGGATCAAGCACTCGGCCATCGTTCGGACCCGCTTGTTCCCCTACGGCCTGAACCGTTGAAGGCCGCGCGGCTGCCATGTCCAGAGCCGCTTTTGACAGTGGATGGGGTGCGCGCTGGCCTTCAGACCTTAACGACCCGGCTCTGCGCCGATCTCAGCGCCGCAGGCGAAGGCGCAAGGGCGTTCACCCTTTATGCGTTCCGCTCGGATGGGACCATGGCGGCGGCCGATGTCGCCGCCGCGCTGCCCGTGCGCGACGCGCCGCATATCCGAAATCTGTTTACGGAGCATGTGGAGAAAATCGATCCGGGCTTCGGCGTCGATATGCTGGTTTTGGAAGCGCGCAGCGCCGGCGCCATGGACGCTGCGCCCTTGGCGTTTTCCGGAGATCTGGCGACGCGCGGCGCCGATCAGCGCACGCTCGCCGCGTTGGCGGATCGCATCTGCGTTAAGTTGGGGGAGGGGAGCGTCACCGTTGCGCGTCCGGTGGCCTCGCATGTTCCTGAGCGGGCGGAGGCGATTGAACCCTTCGCCGACGCGCTTGCGAGGGACCCGGCCTGGCCCGCTTTGTCAAAACCCATGTCAAAGCCCATGTCAGGGTCGTCTATGTCAGCGTCGCGAATGTCAGCGTCTGCGAGACCGCCTTCCAAAGCGGCGGCGGAGACCTTTTTCAGCGCCGCCTCCGCCGCTGCGGATGCGGCGGGCCCGCGCCCTTTGCGTCTGTTGCTGAGGCCCGAGCCCGTCAATGTCATCGCCGAAGCGCCTGATGGGCCGCCCTTGCATTTTCTTTGGCGGCGCACCCGCCGGGTGGTGCGAAAAGCCGATGGGCCGGAGCGTATTGCGCCTGAATGGTGGCGTTATACGGCGCCGCAACCGGCCGCGCCCCAATCTTCTGGGGCGGCGCAGCGATGGTTGACCCCCAAATTCGATCCGAGGGCGGATGCGGCGCTCATCCGCGAAACCCGGGCGGCGTTGGCGCGCCCCCCAGAGCCATCAGACGACAAAGAGCCGTCAGACCACAAAGAGCCATCAAGCCCATGCGCCCATGCGCCCCGCACACGGGATTATTACCGCGTTGAGGATGAGAGCGGGCGTCGCTATTGGCTGTTTCGAGAAGGGCTTTATGACGACGGCCGGGGCGGCTCGCCCTACTGGTATCTCCACGGATTGTTCGCATGACGGGATATGCTGAACTCGCCGTCTCCACCAATTTTTCTTTCCTCAGGGGCGCGTCCCACGCGGAAGAGTTGGTGCGCCGCGCCGCCGAATTGGGGATAGAGGCGCTTGGCGTCGCGGATCGCAACACGCTGGCGGGGGTTGTGCGCGCCCACGCCGCCGCTAAAGAAGTGGGATTGCGCTTATGCGTCGGCGCACGGCTCGTTCCGACAGATGGGCCGCAGCTCATCTGCAATCCGATGAACCGGGCCGCTTATGGCCGTCTTTCGCGTCTCTTATCGAACGGCAAGTTGCGAGCCGAGAAAGGCGACTGCCTCATTTCAATGGAGGAGATTGTCGCCCATGGGGCCGATCAAATTTTCATTGTCGTTCCTCCAAAACAGCTCACGGATGAGTTCTCCGACATCCTCAAAGGACTGCGAGAGATTTGGCCAGCGAGGCTCTATCTTGCGGCGCGCTACGCGTTTCATGGCCGCGCCCGGGAGCGTCTTGCGCGTCTCGCCGATTTGGAGCGCGCAACCGGGGTTCCAATTGTCGCCTATAATGATGTGCTCTAT
>JBCDJH010000374.1:0-2039 GCA_038747965.1 Pseudomonadota bacterium | reverse complement strand
TACATTGACAAGCCCCCGCGCCGCGCGGTCGATGTTCTCAAAGGCCTCCGGCTCCGGCACCCCAATGAGGTTCCCATCAAGGTCGAATGTCCAGCCGTGAAAGGGGCAGGTGATCCGCTTTTTCTGGCAGCCCTCTTCGACGAGCATCATAGCGCGGTGGGGGCACATGTTCAGATACCCGCGCACCTCGCCCGATTTTGTACGTACGACGATGATAGATTTTTCCAGCTCGTCAAAGACGAGGATCGATCCGGGCTCCGGCAGATCTTGGGTGAGCCCAACGAGAATAGGTTGATTGCGGAAGATGGTTTCCATCTCCCGCTCGAACCTCGCGGGATCGGTGTAGACGCGGGCGTCGTTTTCAAAGGCGCCTTCTGGCGACAAGTCCCCACGGCCAGCCCGCACGCGCTCCACGTAGCCGCGCTGCTGCCTCCGAGCGACGTCCGCCCGCCGGGCGCGCCATGCCTCTGATTGGTCGCCGGCCTCAGGCGCCGAAGCTGTTGACATCTTTGACCGCCTCAACGATCCGGCCGGCGTTCGGCAAGAAGGCGTCCTCTAACGATGGCGCGAAGGGCACCGGCGTATGCGGACAGGTTACTTTCTTGATTGGCGCTTTGAGATGGGAAAAGCCCTTGTCGGCGACGATGGACGCGATATCCGCCGCCAGGGAGCACCGGGGCGGGCTTTCATCAACGACCACCAGGCGGCCCGTTCGCTCAACGCTTTCAAGGATGGTCTCCTCATCCAGCGGCGAGGTGGTGCGCGGATCGATGATCTCGCAATCAACCCCTTCGGACGCCAACGTCTCGGCCGCGGCGGTGGCGTGGAGCATAGCGGCGCCGAATGCGACGATCGTCACATCGTCGCCTTCGCGCACATATTCAGCCTCGCCAAAGGGGATGGCGTAAGCTTCCTCTGGAACATCCGCCTCGGTCTGGTAGAGCAGCTTCGACTCCAGGAAGATCACAGGATCGTCGTCCCGCAACGCCTGGATCATCAGCCCCTTGGCGTCGTAGGCGTTTGTCGGCATCACGACCTTCAGGCCGGGGATCATGGTGAACAGTGGATGCAGCGTTTGCGAATGCTGCGCTCCGGCGCGCAGGCCCGCTCCCACCATGGTGCGCAGCACCCAAGGCGTTTTCGCCTTACCGCCAAACATGTAGTGAAACTTCGCCGCCTGATTATAGACCTGGTCCATGCAGACCCCGATGAAATCAACGAACATGATTTCAGCGACGGGGCGCATGCCGGTGAGCGCCATGCCATTGGCGGCTCCGATAATCGCCGACTCAGAGATCGGCGTGTCAATCACACGCTCCGGCCCGAACCGATCGTAAAGGCCTGCGGTGACGCCGAAGACGCCGCCGACCTTGCCCGGCCCGCCGGAGGAGGCGTGCCCCCCGGCGATATCCTCGCCGAGGAGGACAATGCTGTTGTCGCGCTCCATTTCTTGGGCGAGCGCTTCATTGATGGCGGAGAGATAAGTGCGTTTGGCCATGATGCGAATTCCTCAGTAGGCCGATGCGTAAACGTTCATCTCAAGCTCAGCGATATCCGGCATCGGCGCCGCAACCGCTTCTTGAACGACCCGCTCCACCTCGTCCGCGATCTCTTGTTCGATGGCGTCCAGCTCCGCGTCAGTCATCAGCCGAGCGTCCGTCACGCGTCGGCGGAAATTGACGAGCCCATCGCGCGAGCGCGCTTCGTCCAGCTCCTTCTCAGTCCGATAGGGCTGAGGGTCGCCGACAAAGTGGCCGAGATAGCGGGGGCACTCGGTGACGATCGTGTAAGGCCCGTCCGCCGCGCGGGTGCGCTCCAAAGCGCGGAGCATGGCGTCCCGCACCGCAAAAAAGTCCGTTCCATCGACCGTCTCGGCGGGCATGCCGAACGCCGCCGCGCGCTCGGCGATGGAATCGCAGCCGACCGCGTAGTCCGCGCCCGTATGCTCGCCATAGCCATTGTTCTCGATCACGAAAATCGCCGGGGCGCCCAGCACCACCGCCATATTCATCGCTTCGAACGTCGTACCCTGATTGGAC
>JBCDJH010000373.1:0-2043 GCA_038747965.1 Pseudomonadota bacterium | reverse complement strand
GTCCGAACCCAAGAGTATGCCGGATGACGGGATCGAGACCTTCATACTCTTGGGTTCGGACGAGTCGCTAGAGACGACCGCAAAATATGTCATGGACGCGGAAGCCGCCTGTAAGGCCCACCAGACGATCCGCCGGCTAACACCAGCCGAACGAACGATCTTGCACAACGGCGCCGAGCTTGCGACCTAGTCTCGCCATCAGTGTTCGGAGTCTTGAAAAGGCGTGGAAGGAGCCGGGCGGCGTCACAAGGCGGCAACGAGAAAACGCATCGATTATCCGTCGCTCGTTGTTAATAGTGGGTTCTGTTTGTCGATCGTCTTCGAATGCCGCTAAACGTTGGCTTCCTTTTCGTTCTCTAGGCCAATCTGACGGACTCTTTGGCGTCCAACCACGACGAGAAATAATCACGAAGCTTTGATATGATCGTTCTGGCGACCTTCTGCTGAAATGCTAAGGAGTAAAAAATGACAGAGTCCGGTAAAATATCTATCTCCTGAAACAACATTCGCATGCTTTATATTATGAACTTTCGCGTGAGATAAAAATTTTCATATGAAGTATAATACGCTACTACTATAATGTAGCGTTCGAATATATCTAGCTTATAAAAACTTTACTTGCCAGATTATTCCTGAATTAACAGTCCGAGTAAATCCTTTCGTAATTGACTGAACCACCCTCAAAATTTAGGCTCAAAAGGGAGTACCTATGACGAACGCTGTTGAATCGCTGGCCAACCGGTTTCGCCACGCTTTTCCGTCGCCGAGCGTTCTATTCGATCCTGCCGGCCATGCGTCGTTCGCCCGTGATTGGAGCACGGCCCCGGGCGAGGCGCCGGCTCTCGTTCTGCGTCCCGCCACTGTCGAAGAGCTGAGCGGCATGGTGCGGATATGCGCCGAAGCTCAGGCGCCGATCGCGCTTCAAGGCGGGCTAACAGGCCTCGCTGGCGGAGCGGCGCCGCGACGGGGGGAAGTGGCTTTGACCACGCGGCGGATGAACCGTATCGAGCGCGTCGATCCGGAGGCGATGCTGCTGATCGCCGAAGCGGGCGTAACCCTGGAGGAAGCTGAGGCGGCGGCGAACGCCGCGGGCTGCTCCATCCCGATCGATATTGGCTCGCGGGGCTCTTGCACTCTAGGGGGGCTCGCAGCGACGAACGCGGGAGGCAACCGGGTGATCCGATACGGCGTCGTGCGCGATGTCGTCGCCGGGCTTGAGGCGGTGACGGCTGAAGGCGCCGTCGTCGGCGGCCTCAACGAGATGCGGAAAAATAACGCCGGGTACGACTTAAAGCACTTGTTCATCGGTTCGGAAGGCACGCTCGGCGTCATCGCGCGCTTAGCGCTACGCATGACGCCGAAGGTGTCCGAGCGGGCCTGCGCGGCTTGCGCTGTAAAAGACTTCGCTGACTTGATTGACCTTCTCAGCTCGCTGCGGCGCGACATGGGCGACGTTCTCGAAAGCTTTGAGGTTCTTTGGGATGATTATATTGCGGCCATTGGCGCCAGCGAGATCGACGTGCGCCTCCCTTTTTGTGAGGCACACCCCCTGGTGGCCATCGTTGAAATCGCAGGTCGCGGCGTATCCGGAAGGCTGGAAGCTGCTTTGACGCGCTTGCTTGAGGACGGCGTGATCGCCGACGCCGTAATCAGCCAGTCCGAGACGCAGCGCCTTGAAATCTGGCGCCTGCGCGACGCGATCGGCGACCTCTTCAGCGGGCTTTCGAGCGTCATCGCCTTCGACGTCTCCTTGCCGCTACGCTCCATCGATGCTTTCGTGACCGAGGCGAAAGCCCGGATCGCAGCCGATTATCCTGATGCGGATGTGATAACGTTCGGCCATATCGGCGACGGAAACATCCATTTCTCCGTAACTCCGCCGCCGACGGCGGACGCTCACGCTATCGAGGGCGCGGTTCTCGCGATCGCCGGCCGGCTCGGCGGCTCAATTACAGGCGAACATGGGGTGGGCGTTTTGAAAAAAGACTATCTCCGCTTGTGCCGGTCTGAAACGGACATCGCGTTGATGGCGGCCATTAAGAG
>JBCDJH010000372.1:0-2043 GCA_038747965.1 Pseudomonadota bacterium | reverse complement strand
TTCTTGTAACGTGGATCAATTAGGCCGCGAAACGGTCTGTGAGTTCAGCGACAAGACGATAATTTTCCGCCACCGCGCTTAACGGATCGCCGTCGCGGAAACACTGCTTGTCCAGTTGGCGCGTGGGCTCGCCGCCCGGCCATATGCGCCAACTGTCATTGTCCACCACATCTGCGAGCACGAGGGCCCCGTCACGGGTTCGCCGACCGAGTTCAACTTTCATGTCGACAAGCCAAACCGGCCCGGCCAGGGTATCAATGCGCGCCCAAGCGGCTTCAAGCGCGGCAAACGTCGGCAGGACAATGCGCTCAACTGCTTGCGCCAACTCTTGCGGCGTCAGCAATGGGTCTATCGAGAGCTTTGGATCGCCGCTAAGCGGGGCCTTCGGATCATAAAGACCCCAGTGATCCGCTTGTGCGTCAATAAAGGGATCCGTGTAAACGCCCGCAGGCCAGACGCCGCCGCGCAAGTAGCGCTCCCGCGCCTCCGCCTCGGAAATCTGAAACGGGCGCGCGCTTAAGGGCGGCCCCACCAGCGTATCCTTATGGAAAACCTCCCACACGGGCTGATCGAACCGGTGGGGAACGTCCGCTTTGTACTCGGGATTTCGCTTCAGAAAGCTGCCCCAGGCGAAGCGCCGCACAACGAATTCAAGCGGCAACATCTCGCACGCTTCACAAAGGAGCGTCGCTGGACCGTCATGCCGAACGTAGGCGGTTGGCACGCCTGCGCTGGCGACCAGTCCCAACGCGTTGGCGGCCTGCCTTGTCTTGCACGCGCCAATACTGTCAATCGCGGCGAGCTTCGCGGCGTCCCCGCCAGAGAGGCTGTCTTTCGCCTCCATAAGAACAGTATGCGGATTGTCTCCAGCGAGGATGCGCTTGGTCTTCCCCTCCGCGAGAATCGTTGGTTCCGTCATATCGCCTTCACTCGCTCCTCTTTTGCGCGGGCGATAGCCCGCCATCCAATATCCCTGCGGCAAAAACCATCGGGCCAGTCGATGAGATCGACCGCCAGATATGCCCCCTTTTGAGCGTCCGCCACTGTGCCGCCATGGGCGACGACCGTAAGGGCGCGCCCGCCGACGGCGACGAGGTCATCGCCGTTGCGGGCTGTCCCGGCGTGAAAGATCGTCACGCCCTCTACCGCCTCTGCGGCGCTCAAATTGCCGATCTTCGTCCCAGTGCGCGGCGCGGCGGGGTATCCTTCACAGGCCATCGCAACGCCCAGGACGGCGCCCGAACGCCATTCAATCGGAGGCGCTTCTCTAAGATCGCCATCGGCGCAGGCGCTGAAGACCGCCGCCCAGTCGCCTATCATTCGAGGCAGAATCACCTGGGCCTCGGGGTCTCCAAAGCGCGCGTTGAACTCCAGCACGCTTGGCCCGGCGTCGGTGAGCATCAAGCCTACGTAAAGAACGCCGCGATAAGGCCGCCCCATTGATCGCAGCGTCGCGTCCACGGGGCGGATGATGTCCTCTACAACGCTGTTCAAAAGCGTCGGCGCGAGGATGGGCGCCGGCGAATAGGCGCCCATGCCGCCGGTGTTGGGACCGGTGTCGCCATCGCCCACAGCCTTGTGATCCTGAGCCGACGTAAGAGGCAGCACATGACCGGCGCCGTCCAGAAGCGCGAAAACGCTAACTTCCTCCCCCTCCAAGAAGTCTTCGATCACGATCTTCTGGCCCGCCTCGCCAAAGGCCTCCGTCTCCATGCACGCCTTCACCGCCGCGTGACCTGCGCTGCGATTTCGGCACACCGTGACGCCTTTGCCCGCCGCCAGGCCGTCCGCTTTCACAACGAATGGGCAAGGACGTGCGTCCACATGCGCGTGAGCGTCGACTGCGGTATCGAACGTCTCGAACCTTGCGGTGCGCACGCCAGCGCGCGCGCAGACCATTTTCATAAAGGCTTTCGAGCCTTCGATAGCGGCCGCTGCGCGGCTGGGTCCAAAGACAGATAGTCCAGCCTCGGACAAGGCGTCCGAAAGACCGGCCACCAGGGGCTCTTCTGGGCCGATGACGACGAGATCGATGGAATTTCG
>JBCDJH010000371.1:0-2067 GCA_038747965.1 Pseudomonadota bacterium | reverse complement strand
GTTTGACAATGCCAATTGCAGAATAGCTATTGGCCACTGAAGGATGGAAATTCCCAAACTTTTCCTTCCGATACTTGAGGGTTTTCGTAAAATAATCCAGGGCTCTTGCATGTTGACCGGCGTAGCGCATATCTGCGCTGAAGACATACCCGGCGGCGCTGGCCTCCATGCCGGCCTCGACGATCGCCTCTTCGCCCTCGGCGATCATGCTTTCAATCAGCGCCGTCACGGTCGCTTGCTCCACCTCCTCAAGGCTTGCAAGGCCGCTGCGCGCCAGGTCGAGCCGCGCCGGCGTCACCAATGTTCCGTAGGCGCTCAAAACGCTCGCCATGGGCGGGTAGATGATGCGGGCGCTCTCTAGCCGCTCCGCCACATAACACGCATGCACGGGGCCGGCGCCGCCAAATGCGAGCATTGGCAAGCCGCGATAGTTAACGCCGCGATCGGTGGCGTGGGCCCGGGCGGCCCCGGCCATCGATTCGCCGACGATGCTGAATATTCCGTAGGCGGCCTCATCAATGGAGATGCCCAGCTTGTCGGCGAGGCGTCCAATGGCGCTGCGGGAGGCGTCCGCATCCAATTTCATGTCCCCACCCAGGAAGTTGTCTGGGTCTAGAATGTTGAGGGCGACATCCGCATCGGTGACGCAGGCGTTTTCGCCGCCCCGGCCGTAACAGGCGGGACCAGGGGCGGAGCCGGCGCTGTCCGGCCCAACCTTCATGAGGCCCAATGCGTCCACGCGCGCGATGGAGCCGCCGCCCGCGCCGATCTCGATCATATCGATAGAGGGCACGGTGATCGGCATGCCGCTGCCGGGCTTGAACCGATACCGCCGGTCGACTTCGAACTCGCCGCTGATAAGCGGCTCGCCTTTCTGGATAAGGCACGCCTTCGCCGTGGTCCCGCCCATATCGAAGGAGATCATGTTCTCCAGCCCATAGGCCCTAGCGAAATGGCTGGCCACAAGCGCGCCGGCGGCGGGCCCGGATTCAATCATCCGCACCGGATAGCGGGCGGCGACTTTGGCGCCCACAACGCCGCCATTGGAGAGCATGATAAGCGGATCGCCGACCCTCGCCCGGGCTTTCAGGTCGGACACCAGTCGGGTGAGGTAGGGGAGCGCCGTTGGCGCTGCATACGCGTTGAGGGCCGTTGTGCTGGCGCGTAAGTACTCGCGCATTTGCGGGGCGACGTCGCTAGAGAGGGACACAGCCGCGTCCGGCAACGCCGCTTCCAAGACGCTCCGTACGGTTCGCTCATTTTCAGGATTGGCGTAGGCGTTGAGGAGGCACACCGCAACGGACTTGACGCCAGCCGCTTTCATCTCGTCCGCAACTTTGCGAAGTTCCGCTTCATCGACGGCGGCGCCAATGGTTCCGTCCGCATAGACACGCTCGTTCAGGCCCCATGTCGTCTCCGCCGGGATAATCGGCTCCGGCAATTCGATCTGCGGATCGAACATGTCGTATCGATGTTCGTCTCGGATATAGAGAACGTCCGTAAACCCTTTCGTGGTGATCAAGGCCGTGGGTTCGCCCTTCCGTTCAATGAGCATATTGGTGATGACGGTGGTGGCGTGCGCGAAGACGTCGTCAATATCCGCATAGCCGACCCCCGCCTTCTCCAAGGCCAAATCGGCCGCGCGGAAGAGGCCTTCGAGCAAATCATGATGGGTGGTGAGTGTCTTGTCGCTCCACGCCCGCCCATCGCTGCGGATAAGAACCACGTCGGTGAAAGTGCCGCCAATGTCGATTGCGAGGGCGTGACGCATAAGTGGGGGTCGCCTTTAGTTAAGTGCTGCTGTGGGGCCGGCCGCCGGCCTTAAGCGTCACTATCGCCGAAATCGCCGTCTTGCCGTTCGACGAGGTGCTTGTAGTCCTCCCGAATGGGACAGAAGACGTCGAGATTCATCACAATTTCGTCGCCAATCGGCTCGCCGCAATGGAGCGCGTTCGGGGGGATACGGATGACGCTGCCGGGGCCGGCTTCAATCACCTCGTCCTCAATGGTGAATTTTATCCGCCCTTGAATGATGTACGCGATTTGCTCGAACGGGTGCTTGTGTGG
>JBCDJH010000370.1:0-2085 GCA_038747965.1 Pseudomonadota bacterium | reverse complement strand
GGGTTGAGCGCGAAGCCTTGCAGATAGAGACCGGCGGAGTTGCGCAAGTCGCCATTCTCGTCGGGCGCAAAGGCGCCGGCGCGGGTGAGGGCGAAGGAGGCGCCGGGGCTGTTCGTCGGGTCGTCATTGACGACAAAGAACCCGTCGCCGCCGATCGCGAGGTCCGTCGGCGATGTGGAGGAAATGGGAACGCCCTCGCGGGTGATCTCAGTGCGGTTGTTCGTCGTTACGCCGCCTGCGGAGTATGTGCCGCGCGAGGCGCCGCTGCCGGTGACAAGGCTGGAGAATTGCACGTCGCCGCGCTTGTAGCCCACCGTGGCGGAGTTTGCGATATTGTCCGAAATGGTCGCAAGCCGATTGCCCTGGGACCGAAGTCCGCTGACGCCCGCCTGAAGTGCGCTGCCGATGCTCATGCCGTTGCTCCGTACTGAAACGCAAGTGCTCTGGAGTGATCTGGTGGAAACGCTAGGCGCCCTAATTTAAGCTGGCGTGAAGGATAAAATTCGCTTCAACGACCATCGAAAAAGAGGTCGAGGGACGCCGGAACCGTGCGCAAAAGGGTGACCGAGATGCGGCGGTTGCGGGCGTCGGCGGGATTGTCCGGCAACAGCGGATCGCCGGAGGCGCGCCCCTCCACCCGCTCGATGCGCTCAGGCTCCAGCCCCGCGCGCACCATAATGCGGCGCGCGGCGTTCGCCCGGTCGGCGGAGAGTTCCCAATTGTCGTAGCGGGCGCCGTCCGCGAAGGGCGCGGCGTCCGTATGGCCGGAGACGCGCACGTGGTTGGGCGCAAGCCGCAGCGCGTCGCCGACGATGGAGAGGAGCAGCGCCGCCCGCTCGTTCGCCCGCGCCCGGGCCACGTCGAACATGCTGAACCCCTCTTGGTCCGTAATCTGGATGTAAAGGCCTTCGGGGCGGTCTTCAAAGAGAATGCTGTCGGCGAGGCCCTCCAGCTCCGTCGCTTTGGAGATGCGCAGGCGGATGAGGCGTTCGATCTCCGCAAAACGTTTGGAATCGTCTTGGGCGCCCGTTTTGTCCGTGTTCGCGCCGGCCTCGCGCGCTGTCTCATTCTCGCTTGGGGGCGCCGCATCGTCGCCGACAGCTGAAACGCTCGGCGGGGAGGCGAGCGGGAAAGCGGTTTCGCCGGGCGCCGCGGCGGATGTCAGCGCGCCCACCGTGTCCGTCGAGCGGCCGGCCAGCGTTCCATCGGCGCCCGAGTTCGAACGCGAGATCGAGACCGGATTGAAGTAGTCGGCCAGCATATCGCGCTGCACTTCATCGACGACGGTGGTGAACCACATCACCAGAAAGAACGCCATCATCGCGGTGGCGAAGTCGGCATAGACGATTTTCCACGTGCCGTGGCCTTCCTCCTCGTCTTCGAGGAAGGCGCCCTTCTTTCGAAGATAGACGATGTCTTCTTGGATCTTTCGGGGCATGGCGCGGGCGCTCGGCGTCGCTAAGCGGCTCTGGCCGCGGCCGTATCGGCGCGGGCGGCGGTGTTAAAGGTGGTGGCTTGCTCCACAGCGTCGAAGGAGGGCTGAACGTCCGAGTAAAGCACTTTTCGCGCATATTCGATGCAGATCTGCGGGGCGTAGCCGTTCAAATAGGCGAGGAGCCCGGCCTTGATGCAAATGTGGTAGTTGACACGCTCATCCCGCCGGGCGCGGACGATGCCGGCGATGGGCATCACAAGGCCGTAGGAAAGCAGGATTCCGAGAAAAGTGCCCACCAGCGCGCCGCCGATCATGCCACCCAGAATTTCTGTCGACTGATTGATATAGCCCATCGCCTTGATGACGCCGAGAACGGCGGCGATGATGCCAAGCGCGGGCAGCGTTTCGGCCATCGTTTGCAGAGCTTTGAGCGGACGCGACATCTCTTTGTGCAGCGTCTCGATTTCCTGATCCATCAGCGATTCCAGCTCGTGGCTCTTTTCCGAGCCGAGCGAGATGAGGCGGAGATAGTCGCACAGGAAACCGATGCTCATCTTGTGTTTTAGGACGCGCGGGAAACGGCCGAACAGCTCGCTTTCATAGGGGCGCTCAATGTCGCGCTCCAGCTGCATCATGCCTTTGGACTTCGC
>JBCDJH010000369.1:0-2088 GCA_038747965.1 Pseudomonadota bacterium | reverse complement strand
GAGTTCGAGATGCTATACGGCGCGCGCCCCAATGTGGCGGACGCGTTGGCGGCGGCCGGCGAGCGCATTCGCCTTTACCTTCCCTTCGGCCGTGATTGGTGGCCGTACGCCGTGCGCCGGGTGGGAGAGAACCCGGGCTCGGCAATGCTCCTGGCCCGCAGCCTCATGAACTGAGGCCGAGCGGCGGACAGCCCGCGCCGCCTCCTGCTAAAGCGGCAGAGCCGTCTCGTCCTTGGTTTGCCGCAAGGCGACTTGCGAAGACGCTGTGGCGACGGAAGGGTGCGCGAGAATATGCTCCGTAAGGAAGCGTTCGAAATCTGCGACGCTGCGAGCGCGGACGATCATGGCGTAGTCATTGCCGCCTGTCATCGCGAAGCACTGCATGATCTGCGGCGCGGCGTCGACAAAGCGTTCGAACGCCTCCCGCGTTGGCCGCTCATAGTTCGCGAGATCGATCTGCACCAGGACACACACGGGAAAACCAAGCTTATCGGGATCAAGTAAGGCGACGCGGCGGCGAATGGCGCCAGACGCCTCCAGATCATGCACGCGCCGCCACAAGGTTGTCGCCGACATGGCGGCCTCCTCGGCCAGTTCGCGGCGCGGGCGCGCCGCGTCCTTCTGCAGCAGACGCAAGATGCGCACATCGCCTTCGCTGAGGTTCACGGCCATTCCTCTTATGAAATATATCTGTCGATTCTGACAGTTTATCGAACGATATACCTCATAATTTAACCAAAAAATCCCTGATATGGAGTCTTTTTTGGCTCTCTTAGAATACTATGAATGGCGAAGCGACAGTCCATTCGGGGTGAGAAACAGCTCATGGGAGCGCTCAACGAACAGACGCCCGCACGCAATCGCTATGCGGACGCGCCGCGCCGCGCCGATTACACGATTGACCAAGCGTGGGACACCTACAGCGCCGCCGAACATGATCGCTGGCGTCGCCTTTGCGCCCGGCAGCGCGGCGCCTTGCGCGACCGCGCCTGCCCCCAGGCGCTCGCCGGCCTCGCAGCGCTTGGCGTCGCTGACGGCGGCGTTCCGCACCTGGAGCGCCTGTCCGACCGCCTAGAAGCGCTGACGGGATGGCGCGTCTTACCGGTCGCAGACCTCGTTCCGGATGCGATCTTTTTTGATCATTTGGCGAACCGACGGTTCCCAGCCGGCGCCTACCTCCGCCCCGAACGCGAGATCGACTATATCGAAGAGCCGGATATCTTCCACGAGGTCTTCGGCCACGCGCCGCTCCTCGCAGACCCCGCCTTCGCGGACTTCATGCAAGCCTACGGGATCGGCGCAAAGCGAGCCGCAGCCCGCGGACAGCTGCATCATCTCGCCCGCCTCTATTGGTACACGGTGGAGTATGGGCTCACCCAAACAGAGGCGGGCCTGCGCGTCTTCGGCGCGGGCCTTTTGTCTTCGCCAAGCGAGTGCGTTTACGCTTTGGAGGCGAATGAGCCGGCCCGCCTCCGCTTCGACATCGAGCGGGTGATGCGCACGCGGTACGTTATCGACAGCTTTCAGAAAGCCTACTTCGTTATTGAGGATATGGAGAGGCTGTCGGCCCAATGTCGCCGGGACTTTGGCGATCTCTATGGCGTCCTAAGGGGCGCCGCCGACATTGAGGCGGGGGGCGTACTGCCAACCGATGAATTGACTTCGCACATCCGCGCCGCCGCCTAGGCCGTTAAGCGCACCCGCGCAGAAGGAGAGGAAACCCTTGACCGACTTGTTCGACAATCCAGCGGGGCTGGACGGTTTTGAATTCATCGAGTTCTCCGCCCCCGAGAAGGGCCTGTTGGAGCCGGTGTTCGAAGCCATTGGCTTCACGCGCATCGCCCGGCACCGCTCCAAAGACGTGGAGCTTTGGCGCCAAGGCGACATCAACCTTATCAGCAACTACGAGCCCAAATCGGCCGCCTGGTTTTTCGCTCGCGAACACGGCCCTTCCGCTTGCGGCATGGCGTTCCGCGTGCGCAACGCCGCCAAAGCGTATGACTGGTTGCTTAGCCAGGGCGCAGAACCCGTCATGGTCGAGACGGGGCCGATGGAGCTGCGTCTGCCAGCCATTCGCGGAATTGGCGG
>JBCDJH010000368.1:0-2134 GCA_038747965.1 Pseudomonadota bacterium | reverse complement strand
CCAACGCGCTTTCCGACAAGTCAAACGCGGTGACGTCAAAGCCGCCGCCGGCGAGGTTGGCGGCCATGGGGCCGCCCATGTTGCCGAGGCCGATGAATGCGACGATCGTCATGGCGATCCCTCCCAATATCTTGCTTCTTATGTGTTACGTAGCGGAACGGCTGGTCGCCGCTACGCCTGATACTCTTTCAACAGGTCCCGGGCGACGATGACTCGCATAATCTCGTTGGCGCCTTCTAGAATCTGATGCACCCGGACGTCCCGCAGCATCCGCTCAATCGGATAGTCGCGCAGATATCCGTAGCCGCCGTGAATTTGCAGAGCGTCATTCACAACGTCGAATGCGGCGTCCGTCACGAAGCGCTTGGCCATGGCGCAGTGGCGCGTCGCGTCCGGCGTCTTGGCGTCCAACTTCCAGGCCGCTTGCAAGAGCATGACGCGGGACGCCTCCAACGACGTCGCCATATCGGCCAACTTGAATTGCAAGGCTTGCTGCTCGTTGAGGCGCTTTCCGAAGGCGCGCCGTTCGTTGGAGTATTCAAGCGCCGCCTTGAGGGCACCCCGCGCCGTTCCCAACGAGCAAGCCGCAATGTTCAAGCGGCCGCCATCAAGCCCTTGCATGGCGAACTTGAAGCCGTCGCCTTCCTCTCCGATGAGATTCCGCGCGGGCACGCGGCAATCTTCAAAACTGACAATAGCCGTGGGCTGAGAGTTCCAGCCCATCTTGCGCTCATTGGCCCCGAAGGAGAGGCCGGGCGTTCCGTTTTCCACGAGGATGGTCGAAATGCCCCGTGGGCCGTCGCCGCCGGTGCGCACCATCACGACGTAGACGTCGGACGCGCCGGCGCCGGAGATAAAGGCTTTCGACCCGTTCAGCACATAATGATCGCCGTCACGCACCGCGCGTGTCTTGAGCGCCGCCGCGTCGGAGCCGGAACCCGGCTCGGTCAAACAATAGCTGGCGATCTTCGCCATACTGCAAAGGTCGGGGCAAAACGCCCGCCGCAGCTCTTCGGAGCCGAACCGATCGATCATCCACGCGCACATATTGTGGATGGAGATGAACGCAGCCGTCGATGTGCAGCCAGCGGACAACGCTTCAAAGATAAGGGCGGCGTCGAGACGCGAGAGGCCGGAGCCGCCCACATCCTCGCGCACATAAATGCCGGCGAGGCCCAGCTCCGCCGCGCGGCGGATCACATCCACAGGGAAGATCTTTTGCTCGTCCCATTCGGCGGCGCCAGGCGCCAATTCGTCCTCAGCGAAGCGCGCCGCCATATCGACGATGGCTTCCTGCTCGTCTGTTAACGCGAAATCCATGAGCGTTTCCCTACGCGGCCGTTAGTTCATCGTTGGGATGACGAATTCAGACCCTTGCACATCCTCCGGCCACCGCTGGGTGACGGTTTTGATTTTCGTCCAGAACCGAACGCCTTCCGGCCCGTGCTGATTGGTGTCGCCGAAGCCGGATCGCTTCCAGCCGCCAAAGGTGTGATAGGCGACCGGCACGGGGATCGGCACATTGACGCCGACCATCCCCACATTGACCTTCTTGGCGAACTCGCGCGCCGCGGATCCGTTGCGGGTGAAAATCGCGACGCCGTTCCCATACTGATGTTGGGAGGGCAGCTCAGTCGCGTGTTCAAAATTCTCCGCCCGGACGATCTGAAGTACGGGGCCGAAGATTTCTTCTTGGTAGGAGCGATGCTCTGGCTTCGCCCTGTCGAGCAGCGTGCCGCCTAAGAAAAAGCCGTCTTCGTAACCCTGCAGACGGAAATCGCGGCCATCGACCACAAGCTCTTGGCCCTCATCCACCGCCATTTGAATGTAACCGGCGACGCGGTCGCGGTGCGCGGCCGTCACAAGCGGGCCGAGATCGGAATCTTCAGACAGCGACGGGCCGATCCGCAGGGACTCGACGCGGGGCCTTAGCATGTCGACCAGCTTATCGGCGGTCGCCTCGCCGACGGGCACCGCCACCGGCGTCGCCATGCAGCGTTCGCCGGCCGAGCCATAGGCGGAGCCGATGAGCTGATTGACGACGTTTTCCATGTCGGCGTCCGGCAGCACGATCATGTGATTTTTCGCGCCGCCAAAGGCTTGCACCCGCTTGTTGTTCGCGGAGCCATTTTGG
>JBCDJH010000367.1:0-2134 GCA_038747965.1 Pseudomonadota bacterium | reverse complement strand
CGGCGGCGCCGCGACCCCGCTCAGGGCGGCGGCGGCCTCCAAGCGTTCTCGGATGGTCACCGCCTCCGGCGCGGCCAAGAACTCGTCGAACGGCGAGGAGCCGCACTTTTTTTGAGGAGCCGCGCTCATCACCGCCGCTTTTCAGTTTTTGGAGAAGAGGTCATACGCGCGCGTCGCCCGCCGCGAGCGCCGCCCTAGAAGTCGCCGATAACGGAGGAGATCTTGTTCTTCAGGGTGGCGGCGTTGAACGGCTTGACGATGTAGTTGTTCACGCCCGCCTGTTTCGCCGCGACGACGTTTTCGGTTTTCGATTCGGCCGTGATCATGATGAAGGGCGTGCCTTTGATCTTCTCGTCGGCGCGCACTTCTTTGAGCAGCTCAAAGCCGGTCATCGGCTCCATGTTCCAATCGGAAATCACGAGGCCGTAGCTCTTTTGGCGGATCTTCGCCAGCGCCTCAGATCCGTCATGCGCGTCGTCGACATTTTGGAAGCCAAGCTGCTTCAAAAGGTTTCGGATGATGCGCACCATCGTCTTGTAGTCGTCGACGACGAGGATCGGGAGGGAGAGATCGACGGCCATTATGCTGCTCCGTTCGGACGATCAAAAAAGGTGACGGCGAAAGGGCTTGCGCCAGCACGCCGAAACACGCGCAATCTAGGCGTGTGGGCTGAAAACTCCGTTAACGACGTCCCGCTCCCGCTTGTCACTCGGGGCCGGGCTGAGTATTAAGCGCGTATGGAGCGGCTCAATGTGACCGGCAGCGCGAAGGCGACCATTCGCGGCCGCGTCGCCGCCTTAGGAAATTTCGACGGAGTGCATCGGGGACACGCCGCTCTCATAGCGGCGGCGTCCGAGGCGGCGAAGGCGATGAATGCGCCGCTCGCCGCTGCTGCGTTCACCCCGCATCCGCGCATCTTTTTCGGGCGGGACGAGCGCCCCTTTCTTCTCACGACGACTGATCAGCGCGCGCGTTTGTTAGAGGCGCTGGGCGTTTCGACGCTTTATGAACTCCTGTTTGACAAGGCTTTAGCCAGCTTGTCGCCCGATGCGTTCGTCGAGCAGTGGTTGGCCGACGTGCTGGGATTGCGCGGCGTCGTTGTCGGGGCCGACTTCTGCTTTGGAAAGGGCCGCGCTGGAAACGCTGAGGCGTTGGCGAAGCTCGCGGCGGCCCAAGGCATTGAGGCGGTTATTGTGGATCCAAAACTCGCGCCGGGGGGAACCGCGGTGGAGGACAAGTTCTCGTCCACAGACGCCCGTGCTGCGATTCGCGACGGGGATCCCAAAGCGGCCGCCGAGATCGTAGGACGTCATTGGTCTGTGGAGGGCGTGGTTGAGACAGGCGATCGGCGCGGCCGCCTCATCGGCTTTCCGACAGCCAATCTCAGACTCGGCGCAACGGTTCGTCCCAAGTACGGCGTCTACGCCGTTCGGGTTCGGCTCAGTGGTGAGCAGGCGTCGCGGCCAGCCGTCGCAAATATGGGGCTTCGCCCAACTTTCGGCGGCGCGGATGAACTTCTTGAGGCGCACATCTTCGATTTCGACGAAGATATCTACGGCCGTATCATCGAAGTCAGCTTTGTCGACCACATCCGCGGCGAGAAAAAGTTCGACGGGATAGAGTCCTTAAAGGCGCAGATTGCAGCGGATTGTGAGACGGCCCGCCGCCTCCTGGGCGCTGGCTAGATCATATTGCCGCGAACATGGAGCGCTGGTTTCGCGTCCGCCGCTCGCGCAACCAAGGTAAGTGGCGCCATCGCGGTTTAAGGCCGCGGCGGCGCAGTAAAGAAGGGTTAAGCGGGTAGGGCCTACTGTCGAGCATGTTTGATGCTCGTTTCGGCCCGCAGGTGCCCCTTTGACTCGGTCCGCCGAACTCCACACAGACCTATCGCCCACCGCGAATGACGCGGCTCCACCTCTACCGTGCGACGATGAAACCCTCGGCCGGCTCGCGCGGTTGGCCGCTCTTGGGGCGGGGCGGCCGATTGCTTTTGTCTGTTCAAACGAGACGGGGCGTTGGCGGCTTGTGGCCGCGCATGGCTTAGCGCGCGGCGACAGCGAAGGCCTCGCAAGCGCCCTCTCGGCGGCGCTGAAGCCTCTTGAGGACGGCGGGGCGCTGTCGGATGTGTCCGCCG
>JBCDJH010000366.1:0-2138 GCA_038747965.1 Pseudomonadota bacterium | reverse complement strand
GGTCTGTTCGCGGTATCCGATTTCGGTTTCGACTACTGGCTAGATATAGGCAACGACGAAGATGTCGTGGAATTTAGGAGTGATCTCTTATCATCGAGACACGTAGAGGTCGATCGAGCAAAAATTGAAGGCTCTTCGTACGAGTTGGTAAAAACACAGTCTACTATTTCCTTGAGCAATATGCGCACAGACGAAGAAGTGCTTAGGTATTCTAAAGATCGTTACCAATACGAATTTTGGATTTCGGAGAGTGGTCGTAAAGTCGGTGATAGCATTCCCTTCCAACATATGCCTCAGATTGGCGCGACCAAACTGTTCAAAGGGCAGCCGGCCTTACGAGGCGCTCGTATCGAGGTCGAAAAGCCTGACGCATTTGTCGATGTTACGCTGTCTGATCGAGGCGTGTTGTCAGTAACATATTGTTCTTATACGTTGAATAATTTGCAAAGTAGCTACTTCCTGGATCGCGTGGACGGAGTTCGAGAGAATTTTTCTCTTGAACTGAATTTGTGGCAGGACTGTGGAGGCAAGCCGGATAGGGCTCCGGTGAGTGAATGAAGCGAGCCGGCTTGGCCGTCTTCTCGGCTGATGGATTAAACAAGGACGGCAGCGTCTGGTTGAAGGAAATGAGAGCTAACCCATGCTGAACATCAAAGATCTCCACGTCTCTGTGGGGGAAACGGAAGAAATCCTTAAGGGCCTAAGCCTGTCGGTTGGGGCGGGCGAGGTGCACGCCATCATGGGGCCGAACGGGTCCGGGAAATCGACGCTGTCCTACACGATTGCGGGCCGCGACTCCTATGACGTAACCGGCGGCGCGATCGAGTTTGACGGCGAGGACATATCGGACCTCGATCCGAATGAGCGCGCCGCCAAGGGCTTGTTCCTTTCCTTTCAGTACCCGATGGAAATTCCGGGCGTTGCGACGCTGACGTTTCTGCGCACGGCCTTGAACTCCCAGCGCAAGGCGCGCGGCGAGGAGGAGCTGAACGCAGCCGACTTCATGCGTCTTGTGCGCGAGAAAGCGGCGGCTCTGAAGGTTCCGCAAGAGATGTTGAAACGTCCGCTCAATGTGGGCTTCTCCGGCGGTGAAAAGAAGCGCATGGAGATCTTGCAAATGGCGCTTCTGGAGCCGCGCTTCGCCATTCTGGACGAGACCGATTCCGGCCTCGATATCGACGCGCTGAAGATCGTCGCGGAGGGCGTCAATGCGCTGCGGTCGCCGGAGCGGGGGATGCTTGTCATCACCCACTATCAGCGCCTGCTCGATTACATTACGCCCGACCACGTGCACATCCTCGCCGGCGGCCGCATCATTAAAAGCGGCGGCAAAGATCTGGCGCTTGAGCTGGAAGCCGACGGGTACGACAAATTCCTCGCTGCGGCCGCAGCGTAGATGGAAGGCTGAAGGGCGACCCGATGACCGACAAAAAACGAACGCAAGCGGAAGATAGCCTGCTCGCCGCTGTGGCCGACCAATCGGGCGGCGCGGCCTGGCTCGGCGCATTGCGCGGCCAAGCGAAAGCGCGGCTTGCTGAGGAAGGCTTGCCGACCCGGCGCGTTGAATCTTGGAAGTTCACGGACCTGCGCGCCAAGCTGCGGGACGCGCTGGCCCCAGCCGCGCCTTCGAAGGATATTGCTGTCGCCGACGCCTTTGCGGCGGTGGACGGGCCAGCCGTGACGATCGTCAACGGATTTCTCGCGCCTGAAGCGTCGGATTTGGATGCGCTTCCGGATGGCGTGGAGGCCGTGAGTCTCGCCGCCGCGCTGGAGAGCGACCCCGCCTCGGTTCAAGCCGGCCTTAGCCCATCAGACGGGCGCGCCTTACAGGATCTCAACGCCGCATTGATGACTGACGGCCTTGTGTTGCGCATCGCGGAGGGCGTGAAGGTTCAGCGGCCCTTGCGCATCCGTTACGGCGCATCCGGCGAGGCGGCGGGGGCAGGCGTTCCAGCCCATCACGTCCGCACCCTGATTGCGCTGGGCGCCGGCGCGTCGGCGACGGTGTATGAAACCCACGCCGGGCCAGATAGCGCGCCCTACCTCGCCAATGTGGTGACGGATGTGACGCTCGCCGCCGGCGCTGCGCTCACCCACTTGCGCGTTCAGGCCGAGGGCGGCAGCGCCATGCATCTCTC
>JBCDJH010000365.1:0-2155 GCA_038747965.1 Pseudomonadota bacterium | reverse complement strand
GGCGATGATGAAGGGAAAGCCGAATTTCTCATTGTAGGCGCCATTCAGATCTTGAAAGGCCTGGTATTCCTCCGGGCTGCATTGGTCGAGGCCGGCGCCCGCTTGCTCCCTTTTGGAGGCGTCCGCCATCTCCCCAGCGATCGCAGCTTTCCCGGCCAGCTCAGGATGGGCGCGGATGAGTTCTAGGCGTTGGTCTTTGGGGGCCGCGTCGACAGCGGCGCGCATGGCCTTTGCGAGCGCGCCGGGCGTATCGAACGCCTTGGACGGGGCGTCTGGCCAAAGCGCCTCAGCCACCCAAGGGGAATGCTCATAGACGCCGCCAAGCGCCGCCATGAAATCGCTGAAGGTGAGGGCGCTGGGCCGGAAGGCGCCCCGAAAGGCGCTCTTAAAGGCGCTCTGGGCCGCTATGGGTCCGCGACTGTCTGTCATGGGCGGCGTCCTTATGCTGAGGCGGCGGCCGCAGGGTGGCGTTCGCGCCAATGGCGGGCGATATCGATGCGCCGGCAGAACCACACATCCTGGTGGCTGTGGGCGTATTGCAGGAAGCGTCGTAGCGCCTGGATGCGGCCCGGCCGGCCAACCAGCCGGCAATGGAGGCCGATCGACATCATCTTCGGCCGCATCTCTCCCTCCGCGTAAAGGGCGTCGAAGGCGTCCTTCAGGTAGGTGAAGAACTGGTCGCCCGAGTTGAAGCCCTGGGCGGCGGCGAAGCGCATGTCATTGGCGTCGAGGGTGTAAGGCACGATGAGGTGGGGCCCGCCCGCCTCCTCCGCCCAGAATGGGAGATCGTCGCTGTAATCATCGGCGTCGTAGAGAAATCCGCCCTCTTCGGCCACAAGGCGCCGCGTATTGGGGCTGGTGCGCCCGGTGTACCAGCCGAGCGGGCGCTCGCCTGTGACTTGGCTGTGGACGGCGATCGCCTCTTCCATGTGGGCGCGCTCCACGTCTTCCGGGACGTATTGATAGTTGATCCAACGCAGGCCGTGGGAGCAGATCTCATGCCCGGCTTTCAAGGCGGCGTCGGCGACGGCGGGATGACGGGCGAGCGCCATGGCGACCGCGAAAACCGTGAGCGGGGTTTGAAACTCTTCAAATAGTCGCAGGATCCGCCAGACGCCGGCTCTGGAGCCGTATTCGTAGATCGACTCCATGCTCATATGGCGCGCGCCGTCAACGGGAGCGGCGTTGATGATCTCCGACAAGAAGGTCTCCGCGCCCGCATCGCCATGCAGTACGCAGTTTTCGCCGCCTTCTTCGTAGTTGAGCACGCATTGGACGGCGATCCGCGCGCCGCCCGGCCAGTCGGCGTGAGGCGGCTCGGCTCCGTAGCCAATGATGTCTCTTGGGTAGGCGGCGTTGGTCATGGCTCGCTCAAATCAATCAAAGCGCCGGGCGCGCGCTTGGGCGGGGTGCGACATGCTATATACTAGGCAACGCTAAATTATAGAGCACTTTGGTTGCCTATTCCGGCGGCTGGCCGGCGGAGCATATAGAAGCCCATGGCGGGATTGACGACGCATATTTTGGACACGAGCGCCGGAACGCCGGCGGCCGGCGTCAGCTTGCGCTTGTTTCGCAAAGACGCGGCGGACGGGTGGGAGCTGGTGCGCGAAGCTGAAACAAATGCGGATGGCCGCTGCGACGCGCCGCTGCTAGCGCCGGAGGCCGCGACCGCGGGGAAATACCGGTTGGAGTTTGACGCGGGCGACTACTTCCGGCGGTTAGGAACTGCGCTCGCCGAGCCCGCCTTCCTGGACGTGGTGACCATCGATTTCGGGATCGCGGATCCGGCCGCCCATTACCATGTGCCGTTGCTGCTCGCGCCCTATGGCTACAGCACCTATCGAGGGAGTTGAGATGGCGACCGACGTCATTCGGTTTTTGATGGATGGGGAAGTCCGCACGCTCAGCGGCGTTGATCCGACCCACACGGCGCTGAACTACCTGCGCTACGACCTCGGGCGCATGGGCACGAAAGAGGGCTGCGCTGAGGGCGACTGCGGCGCCTGCACGGTTGTCGTCGGCGAGCTGCAGGGCGAACGCGTCGTCTACCGCGCTGTCAACGCCTGCATTCTCTTTTTGCCGATGCTCGATGGCAAAGAACTCATCACTGTTGAGAGCCTGGCGCGCGGCGGGGCGCTGCATCCGATCCAGC
>JBCDJH010000364.1:0-2165 GCA_038747965.1 Pseudomonadota bacterium | reverse complement strand
GCGGAGACGTTGATGTCGATCACGTCGCCCTGGCGGGAGAAGGGCGGCAACAGCGCGGTCACCATCACGGCCGCCACATTCCGGGTGCGCAGCTCAGTGTCCTGAACGGAAACGCCGAGCCGCTCCAGCATGGAGGCGAGGCTGCGCTCGGTAAACGGGATGTTTTGCAGCCGGTCGCCAGTCCCCGCGAGGCCAACCACAAGGCCGTAGCCCACCAGGTGGTTCTTCCGCACGCCGTCAAAGCGCACGACGTCTTTGATCCGCAGCTCCGCGGCCAAGGTCGGCCCGGGCGCCGCCATCAGCGCCGCCAAAAAAGCGATTATCACCGCACGCGCGGGGGATCTGCGGAACGCTTTCACCTGGTCTCCTCGCTCTCGCGATCTTCTTGCAGGCCGCACTGCGCCCGCAGGTCTCCGTAATGTGGAGGGGAGGCTAGGAAGCCGCTTTTAAGTGAGGATTTAAGAGGCGAGGCGGGCGCGCGGCGTCGGCTCAGCTTTGTTTCAAACTCGAACCGTCGCGGAAAGGCCTGGGTATGCTTACGGATTGGCGCCCATCCGCGTCCCGATTTAGCTCAGTTTGCGCCGCAGAAGGACAATCAATGTCAACGCCTCCGACCTTAAGCATGGGGCCAGTCCGCCGCCCGGCGGAAAACGGCTCAGGCTTTATCGGCGAGGGATGATCCATGCGCGTAGTGTTGTACGAAGAGAACGAAACCGTGGCGCTTGCTCTGAAAGAAACCCTCCAAAAGGGAAAGATCGCGTGCGATCTTGGCGACCCTAACGCAGATATCGACGAGGCGGTTTTCGCCGATGGCGAATGTCCCTATTGGGCGGTCATCATCGGCAACGTCGCTGACGCGGAAACGCTGATCGCCGACATTCGTTCCCTGACGCCGAACGCGCCGATTATTTCTTTGCTCGACATGCGCAGCGCCGACAAGACGATCCGCTTCCTCGGGGCCGGCGCCGACGATGTCATCGTCAAGCCGATTAACGGTTTGGAAATCACGTCGCGGATTCACGCGATCGCGCGCCGGGGCGCGGGCGTCACCCAATCCTCCGTCACCGTCGGCAAGCTGACGATCCATCTGGACGGCCGCGATCCGGAAGTGGATGGCGAACGCATCAAACTGAGCCAGCGCGAATACAGCATCTTCATGCTGCTCGCCATGCGCGTCGGCCGGGTCGTGGCGAAGGAGGCGGTCTATGACAGCGTCTACGGCCTCAACGACGCCCAGCCATACGACAAGGTGATCGACGTCTATATCTGCAAGCTGCGTAAGAAGCTGGCGGACGCGACTGGCGGCGAAAAGTACATCGAAACCGTCTACGGCCGCGGCTACAAGCTGGACGAGCCTGCGAAAACAGCGGCGCACCGGCGCGGTCGCCGCAAACGGGAAGATGCGGAATTGGCGGCGGCTTAGAACCAGCGCCGCTCCGCGCCCCGTCTAAGCGCCGGAGGCGAGGGCGCGCAGCTGTTCGAGCGCTTGATTTTGGGCGAGCCGCTCATCGTCGTTCGCTGCGCCCTCGAGCGCCTTCTCGGCCGCTGTGATGCGCGACGACAGGGCGTCGCCTTTGAGATCAGCGGCGAGCGTCGCCTCTTCGGCGAGCACGGTCAGCCCATCGGGGGTCACCTCGGCGAAGCCGCCCACCACGAAGATCTTCGTCTCGGCCCCGCCATTGATGACGGTGAGCACGCCCGGAAGGATCGTCGACATCAGCGGCGCATGATTTGGCAGCACGCCAAAATAGCCGTCAGCGCCCGGCACCACGACGTGGTCCACGGGCTCCGACATCAATTGCCGCTCCGGCGTCACCAGATTGAAAGTCAGTTTGTCAGCCATGGCGGCTCTCCCGCGTCGCGCTGCTTACGCCGCCTCAGCCGCCATCTTCTCGGCCTTCTCGACGGCTTCGTCGATGGAGCCGACCATATAGAAGGCCGCTTCCGGCAGGTGGTCGTATTCGCCTTCGACCAACGCTTTGAAGCTACGCACCGTGTCGGCGACCGGCACCTGCTTGCCCGGGAAGCCTGTAAAGATCTCGGCCACGTCGAACGGTTGCGACAAGAAGCGCTCCACCTTCCGCGCGCGCTGAACGGTGAGTTTGTCGTCTTCCGACAGCTCGTCCATGCCGAGGATGGCGATGATGTCCTGGAGCGACTTGTAG
>JBCDJH010000363.1:0-2229 GCA_038747965.1 Pseudomonadota bacterium | reverse complement strand
GCGCGCCCCTCCGCCGCACGCGGGGCCCGTTGGCCCAACTCCGCAAGGGCGGCCGCCATTTTCTCCACGGCCTGCCCCCAGCCGCCGGCGCCGCCAGAGCCCGCTGGTACGCCCATATGGGTGAGTTTCATCCGCGTCTTGCCGCCAACCTCTTCGACTTCGACGATCACCACTGTCGTCTCCGGATGGCCCTCGGGCATCCCCATACTCGCAGGAGAAAGCACGTCCCCGGCCTCGTCGCACATGCTTTCTGTGCAGACAAACCGGCGCTGCGGGACTAAAACTCAAGAATCGCTCCGTCCTGAGAGCGAAGCGTGCGCTGTCCGCGCGACTGTCGGCCGCGGCTACTTGCGAAATGAACGTAGGACGGCCTCCAACGTGGCGCGCAGTACAGCCGCCGTTTCGTTCCCAGTGCGCAAGCGATAGAGCGCCGCTTCCCCAACAAGCGCATTTAACAATGCCGCCACTAACTTGGTATCGCACTTCTTCATTTCTTTACTGAGGATTGCGTCGTCGAGAAGTCTTTCGATGTGTGGACGCGTCACGCTGTCTTCAATTCTCTTAGCGCTCTGCGGTCCGAGTGCGGCGGGCCCAATCTCAAAGAGCATTTTCGAAACGCTTGGCGATCTGACCTCCTCCATCCACGCAAGATACAAATCACGAAGCTGGACGAGCGGCGGGCCTGCATCGGCGACACGCCTCTTCGCACGATCAAACGCGCGCTTTGATTCCTGCTCGTAGAGCGCACGCATGATCTCCGACTTACTGCGAAAATGATGGTACATGGCCCCCTTGCTTAGCCCGGTTTCATCCAGGATCCGCTGCGTCGTCGTCGCCTCATAGCCCAGCTTCAAGAAGGAGGCCCGGAACGCCTTCAATAACTGGGTCCGTGTCGCTTCCGCGCGTTGCTGTTGTCTCGCCATAGTCTCCCTTGACAGATTCGCGCAAGTCGCGCAAACAAACCGTCGGTCGGTTTTTTAAGGAGCCCGAAATGTCCGCCCATATTGAAAGCTTGGACAAGATGTTCGCCATTTGGAATACGTCAGATGAAGCGCGAAAGGGCGCGCTTGTAGACCAAGCCTTGGAGCATAATGTTCACGTCGCTGACCCACGACACAACATAATCGGCCGAGACCCTTTCCTACGCATGGTGGCCGAGACGCAGAAGCAAATTCCCGGCGCCGTCTACGCCCGCTCAAGCGATGTGGGTTTTCAGAATAATTTCTGCCGATATCACTGGACCATTCAAACGGACGGCAAACTGCTTATGACGGGCTTTGATTTTGTCGAGGTCAACGATTCCGGCAAAATCGCCAAGGTGATCGGTTTCTTTGGTGAGTTGGAACGTGAAGATCTGCTGGGCGCGGCCTAGCGCGCCCAAGCCGTTGGTGTACTCAGATTTTCTTAAGCTCGTGGAACGAATTATCGTTGTCGTCGCCGATAGGAATGCTGGCGGCTAATCCACTTGTGAGCTCAAGAGAGAACGGAAGGATGCACCGCAGAGGAACGACTGGTTCTGAAACGACAGTCGGCGCCTTGGTCGTTCTGTGTACGTCCGCTAACTTCGTGACGGCGGTGATCGTCCAGCTTCTCAGGCGTCGTTCGGCGCCATCTCCCAGTTGATCTGGATCGACTCGATCCGCCCTCGGCTTACCCCATTGGCGGAGATCGAGGGTGTTGCAAAGGAGATCATCCGTGAGTTCGGCGATCCAGAGCTCGAGGCGTTCGCTCGGCATGAGCAGGCCTGGTATCGCGGCGAGCGGGCGGAGCAAACCTACTGGCTTCGCGTGAGGCAGCCTGTCCGTCGGCGGCCCGCGTCCCGACGGCGGAGCCGATGAGTAGGGGAACGGAGAGCGACGCGTTCGCGACGGTGATGAACCGTAACTCACTGATTTCAAGAGAAGAATGGTGCCGCTTGCGTGACTTGAACACGCGACCCCATCATTACGAATGATGTGCTCTACCAGCTGAGCTAAAGCGGCTTGCAGCGAACTCTGCGAGGCACTCCTTACAGTGAGGTGAAGGCTCGCGTCTAGGGGCAAGACGCGATGTCGCCCTAAGGCGCCGCCGGGGCGGCTCCGGCCTTTGCGGGGGATGGCGCATCGCCGCCCTTGGCCGCATCGGCGGTCGGCGGCGACGGACTGTCGGCCGGGCGCTCAACCGAGGCGTCCACAGCGGCCTCGCTGGAGGCGGTCGGCTCTGCTTCGGGGGCCTCATCGGCCGGCGAAG
>JBCDJH010000362.1:0-2259 GCA_038747965.1 Pseudomonadota bacterium | reverse complement strand
AGGATGCGGATGGTGAGCTCCTCGCCGCGCCCATCTCGTGGAAAGAGGAGACGCCGCCGCCGCGCATCATCTGCGCGCCGGGCAAGGGTCGCCCTGGCGCCGCCCTCGGCGTCGGCGACCGGGCGCTGGCGCGCCTCAACCCTATCGAAGGCGGCGCCTTTGAGGCGCGCATCATCAAACGCCTCGGCCAGAGCGCGCATCAAATCCTCGGCCTCTACCGGCGTACCGGAGCGGGCGGCGGACGCATCGAGCCCGTCGACCGTCGGTCCAAAAAGGAGCTGGCCGTCTCTAAGGACGATGCTCTGGACGCGGCGGACGGCGACCTCGTGGTCGTCGAAATGCTGCCCGACCGCGCTTACGGCCTCAAACGCGCCAAGGTGAAGGACATCGTCGGCCGCATTGACGACCAACGGGCCATCAGCCTCATCGCCGTCCACAGCCACGGGGTGCCGGTGGGCTTCAGCGAGGACGAACTCGCCGAGGCCGAAGCGGCGCGGTTGCCGGAGTTGGGCGTACGGACGGATTTGCGCGACGTCCCCCTCCTCACCGTCGACCCCGCCGACGCCCGCGACCATGACGACGCCGTTTGGGCGGGACCAGACGACAACCCAAAGAACAAAGGCGGTTGGGTCGTCATCGTCGCCATCGCCGACGTCGCCGCGTTTGTGCGGCCCGGCGGCGCACTCGACAAAGGCGCGCAAACCCGTGGCAATTCCTGCTACTTGCCCGACCGCGTCATTCCCATGTTGCCGGAGCGGCTCTCCACCGACCTCTGCTCCTTAAGGGAGGGCGAAGAGCGGCCCTGCCTCGCTGTGCGCATGGTCTTCGACGCGCAGGGGGTGAAGCGGGACCACACTTTCTTGCGCGGCCTTATGCGCTCCGCGGCGAAGCTTTCCTATGAGGACGCCCAAAGCGCCGCCGACGGCGCGCCCACCGCCGCGGCCGCTCCGTGGGCGGAGAAAGCGCTCCAGCCCCTTTTCGCCGCCTACCGCGCGGTAGCCAAAGCGCGGGACGCCCGCGCCCCGCTCGACCTCGACATGCCGGAGCGGAAAATCGTTCTGGATAAGGCCGGCTTCGTCGATGAAATCGCCCTGCGGGAGCGGTTCGACGCCCACCGCCTCATTGAGGAATTCATGATTCAGGCGAACGTCGCCGCCGCGGAGACGTTGGAGGCGGCGCGCACGCCCCTCATCTACCGCGTCCATGACGGCCCGGCCGATGACAAGATGGAGGCGTTGCGCAGCTATCTTGAAAGCGTGGGCTACGCCTGGCCCAAGGGCGGTGTCGTGCGGGCCGCCAACTTCAACGCGGCGCTCGCCAAAGCCCGGGAGCGGGACGAGGCGGAGATGATTGGCGAAGTCATCCTGCGCTGTCAAAGCCAAGCCGTTTACGCTGTCGACAATCTCGGCCACTTTGGGCTCAACCTGCGCCGCTATGCTCACTTCACATCGCCCATTCGTCGCTATGCGGACCTTACCGTCCACCGCTCTCTGATTAGCGCAGCAGGCCTCGGCGATGACGGTTTGTCGGACGCGGAAGCTGAGGCCCTCGCCGCCACCGCCGACGCCATCTCCAAGCATGAGCGCCGCGCCATGGCCGCCGAGCGCGATAGCGTCGACCGCTATGTGGCGGCCTTCCTGCAAGACCGCATCGGCGCGGAGTTCGCCGCCCGGATATCCGGCGTGACGCGGTTCGGACTGTTCGTTCGGCTCGATGATACGGGCGCCGACGGGCTCGTCCCCGTCCGCTCGCTCGGCCTTGAGTATTTTGAACATGACGAAACCCGCCACGCCCTCGTCGGCGAATTGACGGGCAGCACCTATCGGCTCGGCCAAAAGGTTCGTGTGCGCCTTGAAGAGGCCACGCCCCTCACGGGCGGCCTGCGCTTTGAGATGCTCACCGATCCGGAACCCGGCGACGGCGCCTCCAAAAAACGCCGGCGGCGCGGGCCAAAACCGCGAGGCCCCGCCAAGCCCGCCAAAGGCAAGGGCGGCCCTCGCCGCAAGCCGCGTTAAGGGAGAGCGCCGAGATGCCCGTCGTCATAGATGAACCAGCGGAGGAGCGCCGCTCTCGCCGCCGCGCCATGGCCCGGGGCTTCGCTGGCCGCTGCCCGAAGTGCGGCGAGAAAACGCTGTTTGCGCGCTACACCAAAACAGCGGAGGCGTGCTCCAACTGCGGCGAAGCCTTCCACCACCACCGGGCGGACGATGCGCCGCCCTACTTCACGATCTTCGTGATCGGCCATGTGGTGGGCCCGCT
>JBCDJH010000361.1:0-2346 GCA_038747965.1 Pseudomonadota bacterium | reverse complement strand
GCGCACCGATCAGGTGGCGACCGATCTGCGGCTGTGGACGCGCAAGGCCTGCCAGCGCGCCGAAGCTGGGCTGCGCGGCCTCCAGCGAGCGTTGCTCGCCCAAGCCGAACGGCACGCAGACGCCATCATGCCGGGCTTCACCCATTTGCAAAGCGCGCAGCCCGTCACCTTCGGCCATCACTGCCTCGCCTATGTCGAGATGTTCAGCCGGGATGAGGGACGCTTCGCTGACGCCCGCCGGCGCGCCAATGAGTGCCCCCTCGGCGCCGCCGCGCTCGCCGGCACCTCCTTTCCCATTGACCGCGCCGCCACCAGCGCGGCGCTGGGCTTCGACGCCCCTTGCGCCAATTCGCTCGACGCTGTCTCGGCGCGGGACTTCGCCCTGGAAATGCTCAGCGCCGCCTCCATATGCGCTGTGCACCTCTCTCGGCTTGGCGAAGAAATCGTTCTGTGGGCCTCCGCCCAGTTTAATTTCGTCAGTCTGCCGGACAGCTTCTCCACGGGCTCTTCTATCATGCCCCAGAAGCGCAATCCGGACGCGGCCGAGTTGGTGCGGGCGAAAGCCGGCCGCATCATCGGCGATCTGAATGGGCTCATGATCGTTTTGAAAGGGCTGCCGCTCGCCTATTCGAAAGACATGCAGGAGGACAAAGAGCGGGTGTTTGACGCGTTTGACGCCCTCGATCTCTCGCTGGCGGCGATGGCCGGGATGATGGCGGACCTGACCATCAATCGGGAGGAGATGGCGAAAGCTGCGGCCGCAAAATTCTCAACTGCGACAGACCTCGCCGATTGGTTGGTGCGCCGCGCAGGCTTGCCCTTTCGCCGCGCGCACCACGTCACGGGCGAACTCGTCGCGCTCGCCGAACGCAAGGGCTTAGCGCTCGACCAATTGGCGCTCTCCGAGATGCAGGCGGCGGAACCTCTCATCACGGAGGATATCTTCAGCGTTTTGTCCATCGAGAACTCTGTCGCCTCGCGCACCAGCTATGGCGGCGCGGCGCCCGCCCAAGTGCGCGTCCAGATCGAACACTGGCGAGAAAGGCTGTCCCATGACGACTAACCGTTGGCGCGCTTGCGCCGCCGTTCTTCTCGGCGCGCTTCTCGCAAGCCTTTCCGCCTGCGGAAAAAAAACGCCGCTGAGCGCGCCCGGCGGCGGGGAGGCCCCGCCGGTGCTGTTCCCTCAGCAGCCTGAGGACGAATAGCCCGTGCATCATTTTGAGTATCTCGGCGGGGAACTCCACGCGGAAGGCGTGCCTTTGAGGGCGATCGCAGACGCCGTGGGCACGCCCTTCTATTGCTACAGTGACGCGACGCTGTCGCGCCATTTCAAGGTGTTTGAGGACGCGTTCGGCGATGAGGACGCGCTCATCGCCTATTCGGTGAAGTCGAATTCCAACGTCGCTGTCCTACGCACCTTGGCGAAGCTTGGCGCTGGCGCTGACGTCGTCTCCGGCGGCGAGTTGGCGCGCGCTCTCAAAGCCGGCGTTCCGCCTGAGAAAATCGTATTCTCCGGGGTCGGCAAAACCACCGAGGAGATGTCGGAAGCCCTCAGCGCAGGCATCTATCAGTTCAATGTGGAATCGGAACCTGAGTTAGAAGCGCTGAACGCCACAGCGCTCTCAATGAACATGCGGGCGCCCATCACATTCCGCGTGAACCCAGACGTCGACGCTAAAACGCACACAAAGATCTCCACCGGCCGCGGCGAGGACAAGTTCGGCATTCCGTGGGCCCACGCCCGCGCCGCCTTCAGCCTCGCCGGCGAGATGCCGGGCATCGACGTCAAAGGCGTCGACGTCCATATCGGCAGTCAGATTACGGATTTGAGCCCCTTCGAGAACGCCTTCGGCAAAGTCGCGGAGTTGGTGCGGGACTTACGCGGAGACGGCCACACGATTGAGCGTTTGGATCTCGGCGGCGGCCTCGGCATCCCGTACGGCGCAGAGAAAAAGCCGCCGCTACCCAGCGACTACGCGGCCATGGTGCGAAAGGTGGCGGCGCCCCTCGGCGTACGCTTGGTGTTTGAACCCGGGCGGATGATTGTTGGGAACGCTGGGATTCTGGTCGCCAAAACACTCTATGTGAAGGACGCTGCGGCACGGCGGTTTCTTATTCTGGACGCCGCCATGAACGATCTCATCCGGCCGGCGCTCTATGACGCCTACCACGAGATCATCCCCGTTCAGAAGCCGGACACCGAGGCCCGCATCGCCCACGACGTGGTGGGGCCCGTCTGCGAGACCGGCGACACCTTCGCCCGGCGACGCGACTTGCCGCCTCTCTCATCGGGCGATCTTGTCGCCATTATGTCAGCAGGGGCCTATGGCGCGGTGCAATCCTCAG
>JBCDJH010000360.1:0-2386 GCA_038747965.1 Pseudomonadota bacterium | reverse complement strand
GTCGCCGCAAGCGCGGGCAAATGAAAGATCCGGCTAAACGTATCTTCATCAATGATCTTGTTTGCGAAGGATGCGGTGATTGTGGGGTGAAGTCGAATTGCCTGTCGGTTATTCCTAAAGAGACAGAATTCGGCCGCAAGCGTCAGATCGACCAGTCTTCCTGCAACAAAGACTACTCTTGCGTTAAGGGGTTTTGCCCAAGTTTTGTCGTCGTCGAAGGCGGCGAGTTTCTCAAGTCGCCGTCCCATAAACTTGATATCCCGGCCGATGCCCTCCCCTCGCCTACCCGCGCCGATATTCCGCAAGGGGACGCGATAAACATACTTGTCACGGGCGTTGGCGGTTCCGGGGTGGTGACCATCGGCGCACTGATGGGGATGGCGGCGCACATTGAAGGGCGAGGCTTTGCCGTGCACGATCGGCTGGGCATGGCGCAGAAATTCGGCGGCGTCACCAGCCATATTCGAATAGCGGACTCACCAGACCTGATCCATGCCGTTCGTATTCCCGCAGGAAGCGCAGACGTCGTAATTGGCGGCGATCTTCATGTGACGGCTCTTCCATCGACACTCGACCTCGTCAACAAAGGGTTCACGAGGGCTATCCTCAACTCCAATCAAGTGGTCACCGGCGAAGTGACAAGAAACCTTCGCTTCGACTTTCAGAACGAGGCTTTAACCAGGCGGATCGCCACAGCTTTCGAGCGGGATCTCGATCTCGCGCCTATGACCGATATCGCGGTCGCCCTTACGGGCGACGCGATCGGCGCAAACATCGCGATGATGGGATACGCGCTTCAAAAGGGATGGCTGCCCTTCTCTCTCGACAGCCTCGAACAGGCGATAGAGCTGAACGGCGTAGCAGTCACCGCAAACAAACGCGCGCTCGCGATCGGTCGTTACTGCGCCGTCGATCTGAATGCCGTCATGGCCGCCTTAGCTGGCGGAGAAGACTATGCGGCCAAGCCCCTCAGCGCTGTCGACGAGCTTGTGTCCACCCGGTACGAATTTCTTACGGAATATCAGAATGAGGCTTACGCTCAGCGATACAAAAAGCTGGTCCAAACGGCGCGCATGTCGGAGGTTGGCGTAACTGGCCGGGCCGGAAGGTTTACAGAGGCGGTCGCACGCTACTTCTTCAAGCTTATGGCTTATAAGGATGAATATGAGGTTGCGCGGTTGCATACGAGCTCGAGCGTCAGGATGGATATCGCAAAGCAGTTTCGCGGCGATTTCAAAATGAAGCTATCCATGGCGCCGCCGCTTATCTCTAAACGCGACAGGGAGACCGGCGAGCTCCAGAAGCGAGAGTTTGGCCCCTGGATATGGTTTGTCATGCGCCAACTCGCCAAACTCAAAGTACTCCGAGGCACACCCTTCGATCTTTTCGGATACACCGAGGAGCGCAAACAGGAGCGGTCTCTCATTGAGACCTATGAAGCGCAAATAGCGAAGATTTCCTCATCACTTCGTCCCGAGACAATCGATATAGCCATCGCCATCGCGAGCCTGCCGGACGACATAAGAGGATATGGGCACGTTAAGGAGAGAAACATGGCCTCCGCAAGGGAACGGCAAAGAGAGCTGTTGGATGCTTTCGCAGCGTCTAGCGCCGCGACGCCGCAGGCGGCTGAATAGCGCCGCCGCGACGCCGAACGGATCGATCAAGACCTGATATCGACGTCCGATCCCAGCATTATTCTTTTTTCAGTTGCGGCGCCGACGCGTCGTAGGCCGCACCGACTTTACGCAACTCCGCCCGCAGGTTCGCAAGCGCTTTCGGTCCGTCAACGCCGCGACGTGCGACGCGCTCGTACCAGGCGTGCTCTAGTGGCCTTACCCCAGCGCGCCACTTCTGAAGTTCTGAAGGCGCTAAGTCGTAGACCAGGTGACCTGGGCGAGCGCTCAATTCGGGCTTACCCGCCTTTTCCTTGGCGGCCCAACCTGCACCGATCTTGCGCGCCGCGCTCGGCGTGCACATCGCGTCTACCGCCGCACGTACATTATCTGACAGTCCTTCGTAACGTCTTTTGTTCATGAGAATTGCGGTGGTGCTAGTGTATAGAGGAACGTCCAGATGATACTTAAGCGATTTATCCAGCCCAAAGTTGAGCACCGTCGCCCACGGAAAGGTGATTGCATCGGCTACGCCTTTGTCGAGAGCATCTCGGGTCTCGCCAGCGGCTAGGTTTATTGGGATTGCGCCAAAGGATGTCAAAAATCGGCTTACGGTTGAATTTGCCGGACGCACCCGTGTACCACGTAGATCAGATAGCGTCTCAATCTTCGACTTTGTGTGGAGAACACCAGGTTCATGCGCGAAGGAGAGGCAATAGTGCACATCGGGCATCTCATCGGCCGCGTACCGTCTGTACCAACGATCCATC
>JBCDJH010000359.1:0-2393 GCA_038747965.1 Pseudomonadota bacterium | reverse complement strand
GGGGCGGCGGCGAGGCGCGCCTCCCAGCTCGCGCGTTTCTCCGCGCCTCGGGCGCCAGCGGCCCGCCAGGCGCTCAAGATCGCGTCCGGCGCCTCGAAGGGCGCGGCGGTCCAGCCATAAGCGGCGCGGGCGCCGGCGGCCTCGTCCGGCCCCAGCGGCGCGCCGTGGGACTTCGATGTGCCCGCCTTCGTCGGCGCGCCTTTGCCGATCACCGTTCGGCAGGCGATGAGCGTTGGACGATCGCTCGCTTTCGCAGCCTCCAGAGCGCCCGAGAGCGCTTCTGGATCATGGCCGTCGACGCGCGACGCGGCCCAGCCGGCGGCTTCGAAGCGCTTCAGCTGGTCCGTGCGATCGGACAAGCTGAGCGCGCCGTCGATGGTGATGCCGTTGTCGTCGAGCAGAACGATGAGTTTGCGGAGCTTCAAATGCCCAGCGAGGCTGATCGCCTCGTGGCTGATCCCCTCCATCAGGTCGCCGTCGGAAGCGATGACGTAGGTGCGATGATCGACCAACCCGTCGCCGAAGCGGGCGTTCAAATGGGCTTCCGCCATGGCGAAGCCCACCGCGTTGGCGAGCCCCTGCCCCAACGGCCCGGTGGTGGTCTCAACGCCCGGCGTCTCTCCGACTTCCGGGTGCCCGGGCGTGATCGAGCCGAGCTGGCGGAAATTCTTCAGATCCCCAGCCGATATCCCCGGATAGCCCAGCAAATAGGCGCTGGCGTAGAGCAGCATCGAGCCATGCCCGGCGGACAGAATGAACCGGTCCCGGTCCGGCCATGCGGGGTCGGCCGCGTCGAACGTCATCGCGCGGGCGAACAGGGCCGTCGCCATATCCGCGGCGCCCATGGGCATGCCCGGATGTCCCGACTTGGCCGCCTCCACCGCGTCGAGCGCGAACACACGGATCGCATCCGCCATCTGCGCGTAGGAGGGAGCGTCAGTTCCTGTCATAATTTCAACTGCATAGGGGCCGATCTTTCATCGGCCGACAAGGAGCGATATCAACGGACCGTAATGAGACGTGCAGCGCCTGGCGCGCGCGGGTCGGAACGTGCCGCCGCCCCCCTCCGACGTCAAGGGGAGGCCGGAGGGGAGGCAGGGCGGGGCGTGTTTGCGCCTGGCGCCGTCGGCTTGCGCCGCAGCGCTAACAAACGCACACTATAGGTTGAAAAGGCGAGTCGAAAACCTGCCATGTCCTCATTGGAAAACGCGCTGCGCCGCCTCAATGTCGCAATCGACCAGCTGGATGGGCGCGTCAGCAAACTGCCGGCGGCGTCCGGCGGCGACATCGCCCAGGGCGAAGCGATCTCAGCCTTGGAGACGGAGCGCGACGCTCTAAAGGGCAAGGTGGAGCGCGGCGAGGCCGAGCGGCGCCATCTCACCAATGAGGCTGCGGCCCTTCGCGACAAGCTCGCCTCCGCCAAGGCCGAAGGCGAGGGCTGGAAAACCCGCGCCACCGCCGCCTCCCGGGAAGTCGACGCCGCCATTAAAGAGATCCAGGACGTGTTGCGGGCCTAGATGATGCTCAGAAGGAGAACCGCGCCCCTTGGCTGACGTTGAAATCACCATCAATGGCCGCGGCTATACGGTCTCGTGCGACGATGGCCAGGAGGGGCGGCTCAAGCACCTCGCCCAATATCTTGACACCCAGGTGAGCCGTCTCGCCTCGCAAATGGGGCAAGTGGGCGACTCGCGGTTGCTGCTGCTCGCGGGCTTGATGATCGCCGACGAGCTGACCGACACGCTGGAGCGCCTGAAAACGGCGGAGGACACAGTCCAAAACCTCCGCGCCGAGCGCGACGCCGTCACCAGCCGCCTGCAAGCCTCCGAATCCCGCGCCGCCAACGCGCTGGACGGCGCGGCCCATCGGATTGAGACGATTGTGCGCCGGATCGACGCCGCGCAGGCGCCAAGCGCCGCCAAGAGCGACACCGGCGGCGCGCCGAACGCCGATAGCTCCACCACGCCTTGAATGGGATGGGGCCCTGAATAGGACAACGCCTTGAATGGGGGGCCGCTGCGCCTTACCTATCGGCTCCGGCGGGTGCTGCCCGGCGCGTTAGGACATTGCTTCCCGGGGACCTTAACTTCATTCCTGGGAGCCGCCTCTGGTTTGGACCGTGGTCCGTCTCACGTGGCGCCCACCTGGCCTTTAGGGTCCAGGGGAACCAAATTGTCCGACGGCCATGGCGGCCCCGTCGCTTTACCTCAGCGGCCTCGTCCAAAGGCGGGCGCTCGCCGAAAGGACAGCCTTGGCGTCCGCTTCGAACAAACTCCCCACGACAACGCGCGAGAAGACAACCCGCGATGTAGACGCGCAGAAACAGGCTGCGCGGCGAAGCGCGCGGGCCCGGCGGCGCGCCGCGGCCGCCTCATCGCCGCCCGACGCGCCGC
>JBCDJH010000358.1:0-2413 GCA_038747965.1 Pseudomonadota bacterium | reverse complement strand
GTTTTTGTGGCATTGCAAATTGAGGCGCTGTGATATCAAGTATACTCTATTATAATTACAGATTATCGCGTTTGTTTACTTCCTGTATTTGGGGAGTTGCTTGCACGGGGCTCGCGTCATGGGGGATTTGCCGAGCTTCGCTTTGGCGAAGTTCAAACCGGTCGAACTTGCGCCGCCGGTGGCGCAACGCTTCACGCTTGAGGTGTCGGCGGACGCCTTTTTCAAAGCGCATTGTCTCCTCAACAACATCGAGGACAAAGCGGCGCGCGCCGCCGCCAAGGACATGGTGCGCCAAAAATTCGACAAGTACGCCGTCTCGACGGACCACATAAAGCGGCGTCAACTCATCTTCTTCCCGCGGCGGGAGGAGATCAGCTTCCATGATGGGGAGTTGTCGATCGCCAACCCGAATGAAGCGCATTTGCGGCTGTTTGACACCGAGAAAGACCCCCATGGCGCGCGCCTCGGCCTGCGCATGGAGGGCTTTGCAAAGGTAGCTGACGACGCCTTCGCGCAGATGTACGAAGATGAGGACGCCCCGGCGCCTGACGATCTCATCCATGTGACATGCTCAGGGTACCTATCGCCGAGCCCGGCGGAACGGCTGACGTCGATGCGCAATTGGGAGACGACTGTCACCCACTCCTATCACATGGGATGCTATGGCGCGTTCCCTGCGGTCCGGATGGCGCACGGGTTTTTGGCGTCTTCACGCTGCGGCGTGACGCCGCCCAAAGCGCAAATCGATATTGCGCATACGGAGCTGCTCTCCGCCCATAACAATATCGTCGATCTGACCGCGGAGAACATCATCACCATGACGTTGTTTTCCGACGGGCTCATCAAATACAGCTTGTGCGATGAGGCGGAGTTGCAGCGCGAAGGCGAACCCGGCTTTCGAATTCTGTCGATGCATGAACAAGTGCTGCCTGGCTCCCTTGACGATATGACGTGGACGCCTGACGCCGAGCAATTCAAGATGTCGCTCACCCCGATGGTTCCCATCATGATCAAGAAACATGTGGGCGCGTTCGTGGCTGAGTTGGTGGCGCGGGCGGGCCTTGATCCTGAGCGCGCCTATAAGGACATGCTGTTCGCCGTCCATCCAGGCGGGCCCAAGATCGTTGAACATGTGCAGGACGCGCTGGAGCTGACCGACGCCCAATTTGCAGTAAGCCGAGACGTTCTGCGCACCAGAGGCAACATGTCGTCCGCCACCATTCCGACGATTCTTTCGCGATTGCTGGAGGAAGCCTCGGTGGGGCAGAAGGTCGTGGCGATCGGGTTTGGGCCCGGCCTCACGGCGACCGGCATGACGCTCCAGAGGGTCTGATCTGGAGAGGGCCGCCTTCGCTTCGATACTTTGACGTTTATCGAAACGTCCTCATATAACGCCGCAGATCCTCAGACAGGGTGGCGGCATGCGGCGTCTTCTTTTTCTCTGCACGGGCAACTCCGCCCGTTCGATTTTGGCGGAAGCTTATCTCAACCACAAAGAGGCAGGCTGGCGGGCGTACTCGGCGGGCTCGCAGCCGACGGGCCGGGTGAACCCGTTGGCGCTCGCGACCCTCGCCGCCCATGGGATCGATCCGGGCGCGCCGATCTCCAAATCCTGGGACGCGTTTGCGGGCGCGGGCGCCCCCGCCATGGATTTGGTGGTCACCGTCTGCGACAGCGCCGCTGGCGAGACGTGCCCGATCTGGCCCGGCGCCCCGCGCGTCGCCCATTGGGGGTTTGCGGACCCCGCCGCGGCCCAGGGGCCAGAGGAGGCGCGCCGCGCGGCGTTTGAGACGGCGTTTCGCGAGATCTCGGCCCGCATCGATCGGTTTCTAGCGGAGGAGGGCGCGGCGTGACCCTCACCCCTAGAACCCTCACGGCCGAATTCTTAGGGACCGCGCTTCTGCTCGCGGTCGTGGTGGGCTCAGGCGTCATGGGCGAGACGCTCGCGGGCGGCAACGTCGCCATCGCGCTTCTCGGCAACACGATCGCCACCGGCGCGATCTTGGTCGTCCTGATCCTGATCTTCGGGCCCATCTCAGGCGCCCATTTCAACCCGGCGGTGACGCTTTCGGCCGTCCTGCAGGGCGAGATGCGATCCCGCGACGCCGTCGCCTACGCGCTCACTCAGATGGTGGGCGCCGTCGCCGGCGTGTTCCTGGCCCACGGCATGTTCGACTTAGAGATCCTTCAGGTCGGTGTGAACGTCAGAACCGGTCCGGGGCAATGGCTCGCGGAAGGCGTCGCTGCGTTCGGCCTGGTTCTTACGATCATCGGCTGCGTACGCAAAGCGCCCGGCGCTGTTCCCTACGCCGTCGGCCTTTACATCACGGCGGGCTACTGGTTCACCGCGTCCACCTCGTTCGCCAATCCGGCGGTCACCATTGCGCGGGCGCTGACTGAAACGTTTTCCGGC
>JBCDJH010000357.1:0-2456 GCA_038747965.1 Pseudomonadota bacterium | reverse complement strand
CGTGAGGGCGTTCATATGATCCATCTGTATACAGCTGCGACGCCGAATGGCTGGAAGGCCTCTGTTCTGCTCGAAGAACTTGGCCTGGCCTATGAGACGCACGCTATCGATCTCATGCAGGCGGAGCAGAAGCAGGACTGGTTCCTGAAGATGAACCCTAACGGCCGGATCCCCGTGATCGTAGATGACGAGACAGAGATGACCATCTTCGAATCCGGCGCGATCATGACCTATCTCGCCGACAAAGCAGGGCGTCTCCTGCCGCAAGAGCCGAAGGCGCGATATGAAGTCTTGCAATGGGTTTGGTTCCAAGTTGGCGGCGTTGGACCGATGATGGGCCAGGCCAACGTGTTCTATCGGTACTTTCCGGAAAAAATTCAGCCTGCGATCGATCGCTTTCAGGCGGAGGCGCGTCGTCTGCTCGGGGTGCTCGATCAGCGCCTATCGACCCGCGAGTACTTGGCGGGCGACTACTCCATCGCCGACATCGCGAATTGGTGTTGGGCGTGCATCTACAAATGGGGTGGGATCGAGGCTGACGATTATGTCCATCTCAAGCGGTGGATGGAGGCGATTGACGCCCGCCCGGCGGTGCGGCGCGGAATTGCTGTGCCCACCGGCGAAAACGCGGCCTTGTTCAAGAGCGGCGACGCCGAAGCCGCTGACAAGTTCGCAAAGGCGGCGTCGCGTCTTGTGGAGCGGCGAGACCAGTCGGACGCGAGTTAACGACCGGTCCCGCCAACGCCAATGGATTAAGCGGCGCCGAGCATCGCTTTTACTTCCAAGAACTCAGCAAATCCGTGCGCGCCCCATTCGCGGCCGTTACCGGACTGCTTGTAGCCGCCGAACGGCGCCGTGAAATCCGGGTGCGCCCCATTCATATGGACGTTGCCCGCCCGCAGCCGCGCGCCGACGTCGCGGGCTTCGTCCGCTGCGCCGCTCACATAGGCGGAGAGGCCGTAGTCGGTGTCGTTCGCCATCTCCACGGCCTCCTCGACCGTCTCGTAGTTGAGCATCACGAGAACCGGGCCAAAGATCTCTTCTTTAGCGATCGTCATATCCGGGGTGACGTTCGTAAAGATGGTGGGCCGCACAAAGTATCCCTGGTTAAGGCCGTCGGGCCGGCCAACCCCGCCGGCGGCCAGGGTCGCGCCTTCATCGATGCCCTTCTGGATGTAGCCTTGCACTTTTTCGAACTGCACCCCGCTGGAGAGCGGCCCCATCGCGCCCGGCGCCGCGTCCGCTGGGGTCATCACCTGTACGGCGTTCGCTGTCTCAGCTGCGATCTTGGCGGCTTCTTCCGCGCGGCTGCGCTCCACCAGCATCCGAGACGGCGCATTGCAGGACTGGCCGGTATTCACCATCATCGCTTGCACGCCGCCGGCGACGGCCGCTGACAGATCCGCAGACGGTAGAATAATGTTTGGCGACTTGCCGCCGAGTTCTTGCGTCACCCGTTTGACGGTGGGCGCGGCGGCTTGCGCCACCAGTACGCCCGCGCGCGTTGAGCCGGTGAAGCTCACCATGTCGATATCCGGATGGGCGGAAAGGGGCGCGCCCACGCTCGGCCCGTCGCCATTCACCAGGTTGAACACGCCAGCCGGAACGCCGGCTTCATGCAGAACCTCCGCGAAGATAATCGCGTTAATCGGCGCGATCTCGGAAGGTGTCAGCACCATCGTGCAGCCCGCTGCGAGCGCGGGGGCGACTTTGCAGGCGATTTGGTTGAGCGGCCAGTTCCACGGCGTAATGAAGCCGCATACGCCGATCGGCTCCTTGCGGAGGATGGTCGCGCCTTGGGTTTCCTCAAAGGCGAAATTCTTGAGCGTCGCTGCGGCGATCTTGAAGTGACCGATGCCGGCCGGGACCTGCGCCGCCTTAGCGAGCCACATCGGCGCGCCCATTTCGCTCGAGATCGCGCTTGCAAGATCCCCAAGCCGCGCCTCTAGGCCGGCGGCGATCGCCTCAAGCAGGGCGACGCGCTCAGCGACCGGCATTCTGGAATAGGAAGGGAAGGCGGCCTTGGCGGCTGCAACGGCGCGGTTGAGATCGCTCTCCGTCCCTAGCGAAATCTCCGCGAAGGCCTCCTCCGTAGCCGGATTTTCAACGGAAAGCCTATTGGGCTCGGCCGGGTCGACCCAAGCGCCGTCGATGTAGAACTTTGCGTGATTGGACATCGTTTCCTCCTTTTTGCCGGTGGACGTCGCTGGGCGCATGTTTAAGGGGCGCCCACCGCGCACTGCGTCTAAATCGGCCGCGCCGGACCGACGTGAAATCGTCGCTCGATTTTCTAAGCACACTATCGGCCGGGCCGCCAGCTAGCGATAACCCTGGCCTGCGGGCCAGCAGCGCGGCGCCGCTCCGGGCCGGGGAGGCGGGCCAGAAGCCCCGGCGACTAGGGCCTCGAATGCGCGTAGAAGGCGCCGAAGCGCGTGCGATCGGCGCGCTCGCGTGGG
>JBCDJH010000356.1:0-2456 GCA_038747965.1 Pseudomonadota bacterium | reverse complement strand
TTTCTGTCCTCCGCACTGGCGCTCTTGCCCCGCGGCGCGCGCATTCGCATTCTGAGCGGCGTTATGCGAGGTCTTGCAAAAGCCGGCGCCGCGGCGCGCTAGAGCCGTTTGCGTCTGAAATGATTCAGTTCGAAGGCCGCAAACGGCTCTAAGTCGTTGATTGCGCGAATTGCAGACGCGAAACCGGTGATCCACTTTCACTGCAATTCGCTCTAGTGACAGCGCGAGCTGATCGATAAGGGAGGCGATCGAAACGTCTGGTCCAACAAAAGATCTGCGAGCGGCGTGTATTGAGGAAGGGCTCGCCATCATCGAGGCGGAGGGGCTCGAAAAGCTCAGTATGCGGGAGGTCGCCCGCCGCCTCGGCGTCTCTCATCAGGCGCCCTACAAGCACTTCGCAAGCCGCGATCACGTGCTAGCGGCGATCATCGCCCAAGCCTATGACGACTTCGCCGCGCATTTGGAGGCGCGCTCGCGGGTGGCGGGCGCGGATGATCCCCATGAAGAGTTGCGCCGGATGGGGGAGGCCTATTTTGAATACGCAGCCGCCCACCCCTTGCAATATCGGCTTATGTTCAACACCGCGCTGCCGGATCCTGCAACGCACCCGGCGATGATGGCGAAGGCCGATCGGTGTTACGCGCTTCTCCGCGAGAGCGTTGCGAAGCTGGAGCACGTGAAGGCCGCAAAAGCCCCCAAGAAGCAGGGCGAGCTTGACGCGCTCTTTATTTGGACGGCGATCCACGGCCTGGCCAGCGCCCTCCAGTCTGACACGATTGATGTGATCGGCCTTTCGCCGACAACGCTGCGGGCCGCGGCGCCTCACCTTTTGAACCGGATCGGGGACGCCATGGCGGTGGCTGGTATCGGCGGCGGCGATGGCGACGACGAGGCGGATGACGCTGGGCCTTGACGCAGCCAAGGGCCGCTTGGTTCACTCAGCTCAAAGCGGGGATTGGGGACCTTTGGGATGGAGCGGCACCTACGGGCGTCAAAGCTGGTCGAAACGCTCGATCTGCTGCAGCGGCGCATCACCGAGAGATTTCCAAATGCGCGGCTCGGCGACCTCGCCGAGGAGCTGACGGAAACCGCGCGGCTAACGGCGCGGCGGGCGAAGGGCGTTCGCCGCCCCTATGTGGGCGTGCGCGCCTTGGTGTAGCTCGCCGCGCTCTATGCCGACGACATGCGCCACGTCCTGGTGATCGACGCCGTCAACGACATCGAAGCGCTGACCACCCACCTTGGCGGGAAGATCTGGCAAAAAATCATGATCATCGAAACGGAACGGGGCCCCGCTGAGAGCGGAGCCCCATCCTTAGGCTAAGACGCGGCTTAGAGCCGTTTGCGCTGGTAAAATTCAGTTCAAAGGCCGCAAACCGCTCTAAGTCTATGTTTGCGCGAATTGCGGACGCGAAACCGGTGTTCCACTTTCGCTGCACTTCGCTCCAAGCGCGTCTGCCCTTACTGGGCGGGGGTGAGGGGGGAGGCCGCCCAGAACTTCGTATACTGTTCGCAGTGGATGAGGATCGTCGCGTAGTCCGCCGGATCGACGTCCGCCGGGAGTTCGTAGCTCTGCGCGCCGCGCGTCGCTTGTAACTCGCCAATGAAAACTGCGTTGTCGAGGGCGTTCCGATTGCCGCGGGTGCTCGCGTCTTCGGTGGAGAGGAACACTTTCAGATCCGGCGCCCTGCGCGTGCGGAAGTCCTCGCCGAATTCAATGAAGTAGCTTTCGCCGCGCTTCACAACGGCCCAGTCGCCGCTCGTCTTCTGTTTCACATTCGTCCAACCGCCGGCGTAGAGGGTCTCGGCGTCCTGCGCGAAGGCGCTTGGGGCCGCGAAAAGCGCAAAGGCCGCCAGGGTGAGGGCCATGAGGAGGTGGATTGGGTTCGCTCGTGCTGGGGTCATCTGTCATCCCTTTCATGCTGTTCGATGGGGCCGGCGCTTCGCCGCCCGCCGCGAGGCCTGACTTAGGGCTTGCGCCCCATCACTGACAAAACACATGGCCGCGAGCCGCGCGCGAGGCGTTGTCTGGGAGCGCGGCCGCGGGCCGAACGATGGCGTGAAGAACGACGCCGAGGCCTTTCCAGAGTTGAAGGACAGTCCGCACGAGTTGCTTTCTCAAACCTATCGGAAGGCAAAGGGCGACCTTGAGCCAGACGAGTCGCCTACAGCGCGTTCTTGAACCGCGCCGCGATGCTGTCCGAGCCCGCCGTTTTGATGGAAGGAGCCGCCCTTCGAGACGCGTAATCCATCAAACGACGCCGCGACGGATAAAGCATACGCCCGCCGCGCAGCAGATGAAGGCCGCGGCCGGCCTATCCGCGATCCGCCGTCAGGATCCAGCAGGCGGCGGTGAAACGCACCTCCTCACCGTCCACAAATTCGTCGAACGCGGGGACGACGGCCGCCATCACTTCGGCCTGCTTGGCTTCAGAAAGGCTGGGCATGATCCGCCC
>JBCDJH010000355.1:0-2459 GCA_038747965.1 Pseudomonadota bacterium | reverse complement strand
CTGTGAGCCGCGAGCCTAGGCGCCTTCCCCATACGATTGCGTTAATGCGCGCCGGGTTTCGCCCTCCTCTCCGCCAAAACAAAAACGGCGGCCCAATGGGCCGCCGCTTGTTCGCTCCCGCGCCCCGCTTCGATGCGGAGGCGCGCGATATGTTGATGGCTGAGCCTTACTCTTGGACCTCTTCAGCCGCCTCTTCGACAGCTTCTTCAACATCGCCGGCTGCTTCTTCGGCGGCCTCGGCCGCGCCTTCAACCGCAGCTTCAGCATCGTCCATCGCTTCAGCGGCGTCGCCGGCGGCTTCATCAGCAGCGGCTTCGGCGCCCTCAGCGGCGTCGTCCATCATGCCGTCCATCGCCTCACCGGCGTCTTCGGCCATGCCTTCGGCACCTTCTTTGAGGTTGTTCCAGCCTTCTTCGACGGCTTCGCCAGCGCTTTCGACCGCGTCGCCGGTGGCTTCAGCAGCACCCTCAACGGCGTCGCCGGTCGCCTCAACAGCGCCGTCGACCATGTCGCCAGCGCCTTCGGCGGCGTCTTCCATCGCCTCGCCAGCGTCCTCAGCAGCTTCGCCAATGGCGTCGCCCGCATCTTCAACGGCGTCTTCCAACGTCGCCGGAATTTCACTTGCGTCCTTATCGGTGAAGAACAGCAGTCCCCACACGATGAGGGCCACAACCACCACCAAAAGCAAAATACGCACGATAGCCATGTGCTCTCCCCCGCTCCTTCATGCATTAACGGTTAACTCGGCGGGAATAGACCTCGAAAAGACGCCGTAGTCAAATATTCGCGAGCCTTCGGCGAGCCAAAACCGCGCGCGCAACTGGCGGGCGCGTTCGCTTATGAGGCGGCGGACATCGGCGTCGACAACCGCCAGTTGTTTATCACCAAAACGATGCGGTCCTCAATCCGGCGCACGGACTTCGACGCGGACTTCGGCAGCGGAATACGGCACTGAATGCAGAACGAAATCAGAGCCGAAAGAATATCGCCGGCGCTCATTTTGATGGGGTCCGGCCGCTCCGCCGCGATGAGACGGGCCGTGAGCTCGTCGCTCCCGTCCAGTTCCACCCGTTGGATGAGATTGCTGGAGACCGGCGTCTGCCCGATCTGGGCCGCATAGAGGCTGAGCGCGGCCGCAAACTCTTTGGCCGTGAAGCTGATTTCACGCATCTCTTGAGCCATAGGACCCCTCGCTTCGCGCCATTGAGCGCCGTCCGCCACGGACCGGCCGCACATGTTTCACAGGCGTTAACCATACCGGCGACCTCGTTAAGAAAAGCTTGCATCGCGCCGCGCGGAGACCGCTTTCTTCACGCAGCGGAATCGCGCACTCGTGGCGTTGGCGCGGAACGGACGAGGAGCCCTCCCATCGTGAACAGCCCAGAGACCCTTTTCATCGGTAAGAGCGGCAAAGCGGAGACGTTGGCGCTAAAGCGCGCGAACCGCCATGGCCTCATCGCTGGGGCGACGGGCACGGGGAAGACGGTGACGCTTCAAATTCTCGCCGAGGGCTTCTCTGAGGCGGGCGTTCCCGTCTTCTGCGCGGACGTGAAGGGCGATCTCTCGGGCCTCTCGCAAGCCGGCGAAATGAAGGACTTCCTTGAGGAGCGAGCGGAGACCGTCGGGCTTGCCCCTTACGAGATGGACGGTTTTCCCGTCGTCTTCTGGGACCTCTTCGGCAAGAAGGGCCACCCCATCCGCACCACGATCAGCGAGATGGGGCCATTGCTCATCGCCCGTCTGCTTGGCCTCAACGAGACCCAGGAAGGCGTTCTCGCCCTCGCCTTCCGTCTGGCGGACGATGAAGGGCTGCTCTTGCTGGACCTGAAAGATCTGCGCGCGATGCTCGGCCATGTGGCCGAGCGCGCGAGCGAGCTGCGCACGCTTTATGGCAATGTCAGCAAAGCCTCAATCGGCGCCATTCAGCGGCGTTTGTTGACGCTTGAGGACCAAGGGGCCCGCAATTTCTTCGGGGAGCCCGCCCTCGACCTCCACGACTTTCTGCAGACGGACGCATCGGGCCGCGGCGTCATCAACATTCTCATGGCCGAGCAGCTGATGACCGCGCCGAAGCTCTACGCCACGTTTCTGCTATGGCTTTTGTCGGAATTGTTCGAACAGCTCCCCGAGGTCGGCGACCCGGACAAACCTAAGCTCGTCTTCTTTTTCGATGAGGCGCACCTCCTCTTCGATGACGCGCCGGAGGCCCTGGTCGACAAAATCGAGCAGGTGGTGCGCCTCATTCGTTCAAAGGGCGTCGGCGTTTATTTCGTCACCCAGAACCCGGCGGACGTGCCGGACAGCGTGTTGAGCCAGCTCGGCAACCGGGTGCAGCACGCCTTGCGGGCCTTCACGCCGCGCGAACAAAAGGCGGTGCGGGCGGCCGCCCAAACCTTCCGGCAAAATCCGAAGTTCGACGTGGAAGAGGCGATCACTCAGCTGGGCGTCGGCGAAGCGTT
>JBCDJH010000354.1:0-2480 GCA_038747965.1 Pseudomonadota bacterium | reverse complement strand
CGAAGGGCCCTCATGGTCCAAAGCCTCCCGCAGTGCGCCGCGCAAGGCGCTGGCGCTCTCGCAGCGCGCGCCGCGCCAGCCGAAGCTCTCCGCCAGCAGCAGCCAGTCTGGGTTGCCGAAGGAAAGGCGTGTGTGCCGACCAAACTCCTGCTGTTGCTTCCAGGAGATGAGCCCGTAGCCGCCATCCTCCCACACCATCATGGTGATGTTGGCGCCGAGGCGCGTCGCCGTTTCCATCTCCTGGACATTCATCAGGAAATCCCCGTCTCCAGCGATGCCTAAGATGCGCCGGCCCGGGCGCACTAGGGCGGCCGCGATGGCGCCGGGAAGGGGCAATCCCATGGAGCAAAAACCGTTCGAGATGATGCATGTTCCGGCCTCATGGGCTTGGAAGTGACGCGCTATCCACATTTTGTGAGCGCCGACGCCGGAAAGGACTATGTCATTTTCGGCCAAAACGGCGCGCGCGTCGGCCAGCGCCTTTTGCGGCCTTATGGGCCCCTCGCGCGCATCGTCGGCGTGGCGGGCGAACTCCTCGCCCATGGCCGTGCGGACCGCCGCTTGTTCCTCCAACTCGAAAGCCGGCGCGCCGTCCTGCGCGCAGCGTTCGTTCAGCATCCATAAGGCGTGCGCGAGATCGCCGACGACTTCTAGCGCCGGCATGTAATTGCGGTCGATCTCCGCCGGCAAAAAGTCGATATGCAGAATAGTTTTCGCGGCCTCCGGGTTCCACAGACGCGGGTGGTACTCCACCATATCGTAGCCAAGGGTGATGATGAGGTCGGCGTCGTCCACAGCTTGCAGCGGGATGTCCTTTTGCCCCATACCGACCGTATAGAGACAGTAGGGCGCATCCATGTCGACGGCGCCCTTGGCCATAAAGGTCATCAAAACGCCGACGCCAGTCGCCTCGCAGAAAAGGCGCAGTTGCTTGGACGCGCGTTTTCGGATCGCGCCATTGCCGGCGATGATGAGCGGCCGCTTGGCGGCGCGGATCATGTCCCACGCGTGGTTCATGATTTTATCATCCGGGGCGGGACGACGCACTTTCGCGGGCTGAAGCGGGGCCCCCGCCGCCGGCATGCCGGCGATGTCTTCGGCGAGTTCAATATGGACGGCGCCGGGCTTCTCCGCCTCCGCCAGCTTCACGGCTTTGCGGACGATTTCCGGGATCGTCTTGGGGTGTTGGACGGCGCAGCTCCATTTGGTTACGGGCTCATACATATCCACCACGTTCATCACCTGATGGCTTTCCTTATGCTGACGGGTGGTCGCGCCTTGGCCGGTGATGACGAGGACGGGCGCCCGGTCCATATTGCCGTCGGCGACGCCGGTGAGAAGGTTCGTCGCGCCCGGGCCAAGGGTGGCGAGGCAGACGCCCACCCGGCCGGTGAGGCGTCCTTCCACTTCCGCCATGAAAGCCGCGCCCTGTTCGTGGCGGGTGAGCACGAACTCAATGGAGGAGCCTTCAAGCGCCAGCATGAAGTCGGCGTTTTCCTCGCCCGGCACCCCGTAGATGCGCTTGACGCCCTCGGCTTCAAGGCAGCGGACGAAGAGGTTCGCCGCCGTCTGGTCATGTTTATCGGCGACGGGCGTATCTGTGGTCATAGGGTGGGCCTCCAAAAAGGTGCGCGCCATCGGCGAGGGCGGCGACGAGGAGGCCTGAGGTTACCCCAAATTCGCAGCGAGGAGATATGCGGCGAGCCCGGCCTCAATGGCGAAAAACACCCAACAGGCCGCTGACCGCCCGTTCTCCAGAATGAGGGAGGTGCCGCGCCCCAGCGCGGCGCCGGCGTAAAGCGCGCCCACCATGGCGAAGGCTGTCGGCGTCGCCAGAAGGAGCGCCGCGAGACCGACGCCCACAAACGTCGCCCCGTTAACAGCCCGCACCTCCGACAGCCCAAACGGCCCGCCGACGGCCGCGAGCCCCAGCTTCTCCATGGTGAACCGAGGGCGAAGCCAACCAATGCCCCCCAGCGCGATGGTGATGACAGCGGCGATGATGTTGAGGGTTGTGAGCATTTGCTGTGATCAGCTGTGAGATCGGCCTTGCGGCCATGTCTATCGGCGACAAGCGAAGTCTACAGGAGGCGAAGGGGCTCGTCCTCCTCTTCCCAGGTTCGGTTCACATATCCCGTCGTTCCCTCATCGGATATAATCAGCGCTGGGATCCCGCCAACAACTGACTTCGCCGGCACATCCCGCACGACGACGGAGTTAACGCCTATGAGCGCCTCATCGCCGATCTTGACGGAACCGATAACCCGAGCGCCTGACGCGCTATAAACGCGATCGCCTATAATGGACGAGCCGAACCGCTCCCCTCTGTTGCTTTGTCCGATTGTGATTCTAGACGACAAATTGCAGTTTTGCCCGATTCTCGCGTCGCCGTTAATCATTATGCCGCCGAAACGATTTATAAACAGTCCAGGCCCTATTTCCGTGTATTCGGGAATTGCGATACCGTACTTGTATTTGGT
>JBCDJH010000353.1:0-2514 GCA_038747965.1 Pseudomonadota bacterium | reverse complement strand
TGCAGGTTGGAGAGCTTTTTCTCGTGCAGGAGGATCAACGGATCTTCCAGCTCAGTCGTCATCTTGTCCGCGTTCGTAATGAAGTAAGGGGAGAGATAGCCGCGGTCGAACTGCATGCCTTCAACGACGTCGAGTTCCGTCGCGAGAGACTTGGCCTCTTCGACGGTGATGACGCCCTCATTGCCAACCTTTTCCATGGCTTGAGCGATCATGTCGCCGATCTCTTTTTCGCCATTGGCGGAGATGGTGCCGACTTGAGCGATCTCACCAGAGGCTGCGATTTTCTTCGCAGCGCCTTCGATTTCGGCGACGACTTTGGCGACGGCGAGATCAACGCCGCGCTTCAGATCCATCGGGTTCATGCCGGCGGCGACGGCTTTGGCGCCTTCGCGGACAATGGCTTGGGCGAGAACGGTGGCGGTGGTGGTGCCGTCGCCCGCTTCGTCGTTGGTTTTGGAAGCGACTTCGCGCACCATTTGCGCGCCCATGTTTTCGAACTTGTCTTCAAGCTCGATTTCTTTGGCGACGGTGACGCCGTCCTTCGTTGTGCGCGGAGCGCCGAAGGATTTCTCGATGACGACATTGCGGCCTTTGGGGCCAAGCGTCACCTTCACCGCGTTGGCGAGGATATCGACGCCGCGCAGCATGCGTTCGCGCGCATCCGCGTCGAATTTGACTTCTTTAGCAGCCATGGATGGACTCTCCTAAGTCAGATAATCAGCGTTGGGAATTTCGAGGGACGACGGCTTAGCTAAGAACGCCAAGAATGTCCGACTCTTTCATGATCAGCAGCTCTTCGCCGTCGATCTTCACTTCCGTACCGGACCATTTGCCAAACAGGATCTTGTCGCCGGCTTTCACGTCCATGGCGATGCGATCGCCATCATCGTCCTTGGCGCCGTCGCCAACCGCGATCACTTCGCCTTGTTGCGGCTTCTCCTGGGCCGTTTCGGGAATAATGATCCCGCCGGCCGACTTGGTGTCCTCTTCCACGCGGCGCACCAGCACCCGGTCATGCAGAGGGCGAAAATCCATTGTGCATCTCCTCCAGATAAAGCGCGGCGCCAATGGCCGCGAGGCGTGTTAGCACTCGCCTCATGTGAGCGCTAACGGACGGCAGATATGGGCCTCACGAAGATGTGTCAAGAAGCCCTTCACCAAAAATCGCCATGGTTTGGCCGCAGGTTTTGCGTGATGTCGCCCGCGAATAGGGGCATATCACGCGCCAGCGCAACCGACGGGCGCGTTTTCCCCTTACGTTTAAGGGGTGAGCGCCAAACGCGTTGGCCGCGCTCTGATTGCAGGATCCACGCAGCAAGGGGACCACGACAGATGAAAAGAGTTCTGGCGCTCAGCGCCGCCGCGGCGTTCGGCCTCGCGGCTTGCACCACCACCGACCCGTACACCGGCGAACAGAAAGCCTCCGGCAAAGCCAAGGGCGCCGGCGTCGGCGCGCTGATTGGCGCGGCGGCTGGCGCGCTCACCAACACCTCCAGCGGCAAGCAAGCCGGTAAGAACGCCGCCATCGGCGCGGCCGCGGGCGCCCTCATCGGCGGAAGCGTCGGCGCTTACATGGACCGGCAGGAAGCGCAGCTGCGCGAACAGCTTCAAGGCACCGGCGTCTCCGTCACCCGCGTCGGCGACAACATCGTGTTGAACATGCCGGGCAACGTCACCTTCAACACCGACTCCTCTGACCTGAACAGCTCGTTCTACGGCACGCTGAATTCGGTGGCCCTGGTGCTCAACGAGTATGACCAGACCGCCGTCGAGGTCTCTGGGCACACCGACAGCCGCGGTTCGGATCAGTACAACCAGCAATTGTCGCAGCGGCGGGCGCAAAGCGTCGCCAGCTATCTGCAGACCCAGAAGATCGATGCGCAGCGCTTCCGCGTCTTCGGATTGGGCGAGAGCCGGCCGATCGCCGACAACACGACGGACGCCGGCATGGCGCAAAATCGCCGCGTCGAAATCCAAATCGCGCCGAACACCTAGCTCGCTGCGTTTGAACGATGGCCAGAGCGGCGGCCCGCCTCGCGGCGCCGCCGCTTATGGTTAACGGGATGGAAAACCCTCGCCAGGTAGCGTTGCGGCGTCTCGGATTTGATGGCGCAGCGACATGGCACTTACGCGATCTTCCTTCGTTACGGTAGCGGGGTACGGCCTCGGCGCCCCAGCAGCGGCGCTGGCGGGCCTCACCTTTCTGTCGCTCAGCGCTGGCGAAGCGCTAGGGCTCACGGCCTTGGCCGCGCTCGCCGCGGCTCTCCTTCAACGAAGCGGGCGGGAGCGCGCTGATCGGCGCGCGATGGCGGCGCGCCTTGAAGAGCTGAGCGCAGCCGTCGAAACGGCCCGCTCGGAGATGAACGCCGAAGCGGATCGCTTGCGCGGACGCATCGATGATTTGGAGCGCGCGGCGGACGCCGCCGGCGTTGAGCGCAGCGCGGAATTAAAGCTTCTGCGCGCGTTGGCCGAGCGCCTCTCCAAGGCGCCGCCGGAGCAACAGCCGAGCGGTTT
>JBCDJH010000352.1:0-2521 GCA_038747965.1 Pseudomonadota bacterium | reverse complement strand
GAGCATGGGGCGATCAGCATACCCATGGTTTGGAACGAGCCGGAGGATATCGCGGCGCCTACATCCATCAGGTTGTAAGAATGGTCCGCGAGGGCGCGCAGATCGGCGACCGTGAGATCTGTTTCATAGCCGAGCGTCATCGCCGCCGGCTTGGTGACGACCAGGTGGGTCTCGATATCCATTTGGCGGAGAAGCTGCAGGGCGCGCACGCCGTACTGAACGCCCGACGCGCCGGAGACGCCGACGACCAATCTGCGTCGCGTGGTCGTTGCCGGGCTCGGCTCGGCGGTCTTCTCGTCAGCTGTCATCCATGGCCTCGTAAAGTCGTTCTGGCGCGCCTTTGACCGCCAGGCGAGTATGACGCCGGCAAACTTCGCCAAACCTGCAACGCTTTTGCTGCTGACAAGTTGACGCAGATGTGGTGTACTTTTGCCACAGTCAACATTGGAGGTTCAGCATGGCACTTGACGCACGTCTTGAACAATTAGGCGCTCGGCACCGTCAATTGGATCTAACCATTCGAGACGAAGAGCGCCGGCCGGCGTTAGATACGCTCCAAATTGCTGAATTAAAACGCGAAAAGCTGCGACTGAAAGATCAAATTGAGGCGCTGCGACCGATGGCGCGCGCCGTCGATTAGCGAAAAGCGGCGCGCGTGACGCTTACAGCGCGGCTTAGGCGGCGTTTCCCTTAACGGAACCTTCACGCGCGCGGCGGCACTCTGTCGGCGTCTTCAAGGGCGGATAGCTCGAAGAAGGAGGCGCGACATGACCCGTTATCTCGTATCGGACGAAAACCCCGGCGGCCACCGCCTGGAGGATATCCTCCACGCGCTGCGGTCGGAGGTGCTGCACCGCTGCACGAAAATCACGTCCGATCCCTCGCCTCATGCTCGGCACGTGTTGAGCAACAACGTGCAGATCGCCGCGCTGATGGGCGAGGCGATCGATATTGCGGAGTCCTCGACGCAGATTCTCAACGACGCGTTCGGCCCCAGCCGGGCGGCGAAAGGCGGCGCCCCGCGCATCGGCGAACCGTAAGGCTCAGCCCTTTACAATCCGCGCCAAAGAGGCTTTCTACGAGCGGTTTTCGAACCGGTCCTGGCCTCGCAGCCGGAATCGCCGACCCAGCGCAACCTTCACGAGACTGAGCTCTTGGCATTGGCGCACCGCACCGTTCTCATCACTGGCGCGAGCCGAGGCATCGGCCGGGCCTGCGCCCGCCGTTTCGCCCGACACGGCGACCGGGTCGTCATCGTCGATGTGGATGATGAGGAAGGCCGCTCCGCCGAAGAGGAGATCAAGTCCAACGGCGGCGACGCGCTGTTTATCCATGGCGACGTTGCTGAACGCCTTCATATTCACAATGTGATCGCGCGCACGCTCGACGCCTATGGGCGGATCGACATCCTGATCAACAACGCCGTGGCCCACGCCGACGCGAACTTCCTGGAGTTCACCGAGGAGGACTATGACCGCGTTCTCGCGACGAACCTGAAAGCGCCGTTCTTCATGTCGCAAGCGGTGGCCAAACAGATCGTCGCGCAGATGGAGGCGGAGGATAATCCCGCTGAGCCGCTGGGCGCCCAGGGCTATGCAATTATCAACATTTCTTCCGTCATGGCGATTACGGCGACGGCTGGCCAATCCGCCTACAGCATTTCCAAAGGCGGCCTCAATCAGTTGACGAAAGCGCTGGCGGTGGCTCTATCGCCCTATGGCGTTCGCGTCAACGCCGTAGGGCCGGGATCGATCAACACGGATATCGACCGGGGCTATCTGCAAGATGAAAAGGCGCGCAAACGCGTGTTGGCGCGCACGCCGCTCAGGCGGATTGGCGATCCGGAAGAGGTGGTCTCCGCGGTGTTTTTTCTAGCGTCGCCCGAGGCGGGGTACGTGACCGGACAGTGCCTCTACGTGGATGGCGGCAGGCTTGCGCTGAACTACACGAACCAAGGCGACCGAGACCCGGCGACCTGATCGGCCGCCGGGTGATGGGTGAGCCGCTTTTCCGGCGGTGCGAGCTAGCCCTCTTCCTTCGTGGCGGTGAAGTTGCCGAAGACTTTTTCCGGGTTGAAGTCCATTTCCGGCTTTTCTTCGGGCGCTTCGTCGGCCGTCGGCTCCAGAGCCGGCCCCGGGTCTTCAACCGGCGGCTCCATGAGCGCCCGTTTGGCGGCGGCCTTGCGGACGACTTCGTCCAGCTCCGTTTGTAGACACAGACCCAGCGTCACCGGATCCACTGGCTTAATGTTCGGTGAGTTCCAATGGGTGCGGTCCCGCACCGCCTGAATGGTCGGCTTGGTCGTGCCGAGCAATTTGGAGATCTGCGCGTCCGAGATCTCCGGGTGATTGCGCACCATCCACATGATGGCGTCCGGCCTGTCCTGGCGGCGGGAAACCGGCGTGTAACGCGGGCCGGAGCGCTTCTTCTCCGTGACGGCGTGTTTCGGCTGCAGGAGCTTCATACGGTGGCCGGAGTCGGCCTGGGCCTTATCGATCTCCTCGCGGGTCACCTGTCCGTT
>JBCDJH010000351.1:0-2528 GCA_038747965.1 Pseudomonadota bacterium | reverse complement strand
GGCGCGACGGTGATCGCCGCTGACATCTTGACGTCCAACGGCGTTATTCACGTCATTGACCAAGTGATCATGCCGTAACGAACAACTGTGAACCACTTCCGGTTCAACAGCCCGAGGCGCGCTCCGATCCTACGGAGCGCGCTTTTTTTGCGCGAAATGGGACGCGAAACCGGTGATCCAGTTGCGCTGCAATTCCCTCTAATCGTTGTTGAAAAGCCCGCGGATGAGTTTTTCGCCGACGCGTTCGTCCGCGTTCTCATTCCCTTCGGCCTCCTCATCGCCGCCGCCGAGAAGGCGATCCAATTGACGGCCGATCTCTTGTGTTGCGCGTTCCTTCACAGCGGCTTGCGCATCCACTGAAACAGACGCGTTGTCGAGCTTGCCGCGAATAACCAGCGGCGCGCCGACGCTGCGGACGGGCTCTTCGTCCTCGCCGGTTTCCGAAGAGACACGGGAGAGGACTTTTGGATTGAGGCGGAGGTCAACCGTCTGCGCGGGAAGGTTGATCTGTCCGCCGCCCGTCGCCTCGATGTAGGGGCCGACCAAATTGATATTGTTCGTGGTCGCCACTCCGTTGACGATGGTGGCCGCGGCGCTAAGGGCGGTGAACTGGGTCGCCGCCTCGCTGCTTGCGGCCTGGGCGAGGGCGCCGGTGAGGCCCTCCCTCGTGAAGGCGCCGAGCGCCTGCGCCGTCTGGGTGAGGTTGATCCCCACAAGCGCCCCGTCGGCCACTTCAAACGACGTCGAACCGTTCAGCCCGGAGACGAAATCGGCGATGGACCGGCCGGCTGTGGTGACGTCCAGCTTCAGCTCTCCGACGCCGGAGATGCGATCGAAACCGGACGCGTCTTTGACGAAGGGGCGCGCCTGCAAGCCCGTCAGATCAAACTTGGCGGACATGGAGGGACGGGAGGAGCGACCGTTGACGACCAGCCTCCCGGCGCCAGCGCCGTCGTAGAGCTTCAGGCTGTCCAGCGAAACAACGACGCGCTTGTTCTCCAGTTTGGCGGAGAGGGCGCTCTCGTCGATCGTCAGGGTCGGCAGCAGGATCGAGGCCGTCTCGATTTTGAAATCGAGGTCCGCGGCGCCGAGCGCGCTGAAGTCGATGGGATCGCGGCTCCAGGGCTCCAACGCCGCCGCTTCGGCTTGCTCCGCCTCAGGAACATAGGGGCGAAGGTCAAGGGCGCTGAGTTTCAGCGCGCCGGCGAGCGCCGGGCGCTCGCCGCTCCAATCGGCGCTGAGCCCGCCGGCCCCCCGGATTTCATCGAAACGGATCTTTGCGTCTTCGAACGCAACGCTGTGATCGTCGCCGGTGAGGGCGCCGGAGACTTGCAGCGGCCCGAACCCATAGGCCATGGGCGCTTCGCCGCCGAGCCATGTGATCAGCTCCCGCAGAGACGGCGCGTTGATCTTCAAGGAACCGTCATAGGCCAAGGCGTCGCCGCCCCGGGTTTTTGCGTCAAAGTCGATTTCGGCGTCGGCCAGCTTAAGCGCAGCGGAGAGGGTGGCTTTCTTCCCCTGTTCGATGGCGCGGATGGTCGAGACGAGGACGTTCAGCGAGATGGGTTTGTCTTGAAAGATGAGGCCGCCATCGATCTTTAGGGGCGAGGCGAAACCGTCCAGCGTCACGTCGAGATCGACGTCCGTCGCTGCGTAGGAGGTCTTGGCGACGGCGTCCGCATAGGTGAATACGCCGTCCGTGATGCGCACATCGCCAAGACGCACGTCGCCCGGCAACGCGTCGCCAATCTCTGCGGCTTCGTCGGCAGCTTCTTGGGCGGCCTCCTCAGCCGCGCTCTCCTCCGCGGGCGCCTCAGTTGTCTCGCTGGGCGCGCCGAGCATCCAGTTGACGTCGCCGGCGGCGTTCCGCTCCAGGCTGATTTGCGGGGCCTCTAACACGAACCGGTCGATCGCGACGTTGCCGCCGAGCAGCGGCAACAGGCGCACGCCGATATCGGCCCGCGCCACCTTTGCGAACTGCTCTGCGGTCATGTCCGGCGCGTTGGCGATGGTGAGGTCGCTCACCTGAAACTTGAAGCTCGGGAACAGCGAGAGCGACAACTCCTCGCCGATCGAGACGTCGCGCCCCAGCGCCGCGCTCGCCTGGGTTTCAATCTGGCCGCGGAACGCGGACGCCGGAATGAAGAATGGCGCAACAATCAGAAGTAGAACGATGAGCGCTAAGACGCCGGCCGCGCCAATCAGCAACTTCCGCATGGATCACTCGCTTTGTTGGGGCGCAGGGCGGGGCCGTCGCGGCGGGAGGCGGCGGGGCTACAGCCAATTGGGGCGCCTGGTTTCTCCGCTTCGCGTCATAGCAGACGCGGCGGCTGCGCCAAAGCCGCTTCAACACGATAGCGACCCAACATATCCTGGTTTGACAAACCCTGCGTGGAAACCCTTTATACCAGAACGTGTAGCGTCCATTTGCCTTCGTGCGGCCTGCCTACCTTTAGGAAATGCTCTCACTGCGCAGGGAAAGAACGCCGAAGCACGCGAGGTTTACCTCAAGGGATATGCTGTTCTGG
>JBCDJH010000350.1:0-2532 GCA_038747965.1 Pseudomonadota bacterium | reverse complement strand
GGCCTGCGCGTCGCTGGCCTCTCCATGATCAGCAACCTCGCCGCGGGCATTTCTCCCGAGCCGCTCAGCCATGAAGAAGTGATGGAAGAGGGCGAGAAGACCTTCGCGCAAGTCAGCGCACTGATGATGGCGTTCCTGAAACGCTGCGCCGAAGAAGACGGAAAGGGCGTTTGAGATGGCGAACGCTCAGGGCCAAGGCGGTCTCGCCCTCGCGGCTTTGCTGTTAAGCATCGGCGTCGCGCTCGGCGGATACTTCGTGGGCGAAGGGTTTTATGAAGGGCGCCGAGCGGAGCGCTACGTCAAAGTGAAGGGGCTCGCTGAGCGTCCCGTTCGCGCGGACGTGGCGAGTTGGCCGCTACGCTTCACGGCGGCCGCGAATGAGCTCTCCGTGGCTCAAGCGCAAATCGATCGCTACGCTGAACTGATTACGGACTTTTTGCAGAAGAACGGTGTTCCAGCTGACGATATCCAGCGCCAGTCGCTCCAAGTCGTCGATCAACTCGCCCAGCAATACCGTCAGGGCGCAATCAACGGCAACCGTTTCATCATCACTCAAACGATTGAAGTGCGCACGAGCCTGGTGGACGAGGTGGAGGCGCTCTCCCGCCGTACGGGCGAGCTTGTCTCCGCAGGCGTCGTCTTGTCCGACGCGATGGGCCCCACCTACAGCTTTACGCAGCTCAACGCCATTAAGCCGGAGATGATCGCCGAAGCGACCCGCAACGCCCGTGCGAGCGCTGAGCAATTCGCCGCCGACGCCGGCAGCGATGTGGGCGAGATCCTCCGGGCGAACCAGGGCGTTTTTCAAATCTTGCCCCGCGCCGGCGCGGACTCCTACGGCATGGGCGAGGCGACGCAAATCGAAAAGCGCGTACGCGTGGTGGCGACGCTTGATTTTGCGTTGAGCGACTGAAGCTGAAGATGCGCTCGTCTTGGGCTTGAGAGCGGAGACTTAGCAGGCGAGCGGGGCGCTTTGAGCGTCGCCCAGCGCGTCGGCGGCTCGCTGAAGGAGCCCCTTGGCGTCGCAGCCTTCGTCCAGGCGTGCGAGTCCGGCCGTGACGCGATTGGCCGGCGTGTCCGGATTGAGAGGCGCATCCGCTGCTTTCTTCAAGATGCGGCGCACAATGATCTCCGCCGCGTCGTCTGCGGTGTTTGGAAACAGCACGGACAGGCGGCTCCGATCGATGCGGCCGACGATGTCCTGTGGGCGGACGGTCTCGCTGCAGATGTCATGGAGCGCCACCATCACGGCCTTCTTGGCCGTGAGCCGAAAGGACTGCATCGGCGTCGCTTCGAACACAGCGAGCTGCAGAGGTCGATTTTGTTGGCGCGCCCGTAAGGTTTCCGCAGCCAGGAGCCGGCTGAACGTCCGTCCATTGAACGCGTCCGTCAGCGTATCTCGGTTGGCGATGTCGTCGATTTCGTCGAGGCCGCGCCCCGCGACGCGCAACTCGAATTCGTTCATCGCCATGGCGGCGAGATCCCGCAGCATGTGCGTGTCAGCATCGTCGAATGCGCGCGGTTTGGTGTCGATGACGCAGAGCGTGCCAAGGGCGAAGTCGTCCTGGGTGACGATTGGGGCGCCCGCGTAGAAGCGGATAAAGGGCCGGCCGCTCACAAGCGGGTTGTCGCGGAAGCGGTCGTCTTGCGATGCGTCCTCCACGACCATCACATCGCGCCTTAGGATGGCGTGGGCGCAAAAGGCCTGATCGCGCGGGGTCTCTTCCGCTTCTATTCCAAGATGGGATTTGAACCACTGCCGGTCTCGGTCGACGAGAGAGACCAGCGCCATGGGAATGTCGAAGCTCATCTTCGCAATTCGGGCTACCCTATCGAAGGCTTCTTCAGCGTTGGTGTCGAGGATGTTGTAGCGCGCGAGCGCTTTGAGCCGATTGGCTTCGCATGTCGGCAGGGGAGCTGCGGGCATAGAACTCTCAACCTTCGCGGGTGCTTAGCCGGTATACAGATCTCCAGTTAACGTTCTCTTTAGAGAAACGATTTCGAGAGGCCGCGCCTTCTTGGGCAAATCGCATTTAGATGGCGACGTCGAGCCCCGCCGTGAACGCGCGTTCTTCGCCCGGGAAGAAGCGTTCGTTGCCGAAGGCGAAATCCGCTCGTTCCGCATAGAATGTATCTGTCACATTGCGGACAGCCCCAAACACGCGAACGTTTTCCAGCGCCTGCCAACTGGCCCGCAGGTTGAAGACGGAGTGGCCAGGGTAGCTGTTGTCGTTGGCCGCGTCTGTGAAGTAGCGCGCCACATAGACCCATTCGAGCTCCGCCACGACGCTTGGAAGAGGCGTCACGGAAACCCGGCTGTTGGCGAGCCAACGCGGGCTCGTGTCCACATCGTCGCCGAAGCTGATGGATTCGGTGGCGCGGCCGACTGGGCGATCGAAACGGTAGGTGTGCCGACCATAAGCGACCCCGCCTTCAAACGCCGCCCATGGGGCCAGCTGCAATCGTATGTCCGCTTCGCCTCCAATATGCCGTGTGCGCCCGTTCGGCACATTGAAGCCGTCTGCGTCGCGG
>JBCDJH010000349.1:0-2550 GCA_038747965.1 Pseudomonadota bacterium | reverse complement strand
GGTCGAACTCCGCGCCGATTTTGCCGGACACCTCGTTGAGGTCTACGGAGCGGTCTTCAAGCGTTCCGTCAACGGAGCCGTTGGCGAAGTTGAAGACGCCGCCGGCGATCTGCGGCGAGAAGGTGCCCAGACCGATGAGATCGCGGGTCTCATCTTCATAGCGCAGACCAAGCTGCAGATTGAGACGGTCCGTCGCTTGCCATTCCGCCTGGCCGAAAACGCTCAGCGTATCCACTTCCTGGCTGTATGGCGTGAAGACGGCGAGCCCAAACGTCTCCGCAAAGTCAGACTGGTAGTTCTCATCCAACTCCTCGTTGGCGTAATAAACGCCGAGCAGCCAGGAGAACGGACCGTCGCCATTCGAGGCGAGACGCACCTCCTGGGTGATGACGTCGAGGTCCGATTCAAAGAAAACGCCGGACCCGCCCAGCGGAATGGCGTCATAGTCGAGGAACTCAGCGCGATCGAAGCGCTCATAGGCGCCGATATAGGTGAGATCAAGCGCGTCGAACTCGATATTGGCCGTGAGGCTGCCGCCAATGCCCTCATTGTCACGGAAGGGCTTCGTCCCGGCCGGAATGCCTGTGAGATCCTCAAACAGCGCCGACGCGCCGAAGCTTGTGGAGCGCTGTCCCTCATGGGGCTGAAAGCCCGCAAGGCCCGGGTTAAAGCCGCCGGTGCTGTCCACCGACGCATCGAACAGCTGCAGGCCGAGCCCATCTGACTTGTCTTGATAGTAATGGACGTTGAACAGAAGCTCCGTCCGGTCGCCGGCGTCCACTTCAAGCAAGGTGCGAACGGCGAAACGCTCCGCATCGCCCAGCTCCTGCCCCGTTTCCCGGTTCACCTGCCATGCGCCGCCTTGGGTGCCGGAGGCGGAGACCCGAAGCCGCGCCCAATCGGTGAGCGCCCCGGAGACGTATCCTTCGCCCTGGAAGCGGTTAAAGCGGCCATACTCGGCGAGCAATCCCGCCTCGAACTCTTCCGTCGGCCGCTTGCTGATGACGTTGACGGCGCCGCCCGTCGTGTTGCGGCCATAGAGGGTGCCTTGCGGCCCGCGCAGCACTTCCACCCGCTCAATGTCGAACAGGAGGCCCTGCGTCATGACGGGCGCGGTGTAGGCCACCTCGTCCACATAAATCCCGACCGTGGGCGAGTTGTTGGTGGCGTAGTCGCGGAAGCCGACGCCGCGGATCGTGTAGACGGGCTGGCCGCTGCCGAACTGGCTTTCCACCTGGAAGCTCGGCGCGATGTATTCGAGGCCGTTCACCTGCGTGACGCCGCGCACTTGAAGATCGGCGCCCGTGACGACGGTGAGCGCGACCGGCACGTCCTGCGCCGCCTGTTCGCGCCGCTGCGCGGTGACGGTGATCTCGTCCAGGCCGCTGATGGTTTGGGCGAAAGCTGGCGTCGTCATGACAAGCGCCATGGCTGTCGCGGCGATGGAAAACTCGGCTCGCATGGGCGGTCCCCTCTGTCTTCTGGGCGTTAGACAACAAAACACGCGGCCGCCCGGGCCGCGCCCCGCATTGATCGTTTACTATATCGGGACGCCGTCGCGGCGTCTTCGCCGCAATGCGGAATTGTGCGGCGTTAGGGCCGCACCTCGCTCAAAAATTCGGCCGTCCGCTCGCAGAACCAGGTGGGGTCGTCCCAATGGAGCGCGTGTCCGGCGCCCGCCGCCACCAAGGGCGCGTCAAACCCGCTGGTCTGGGCGCTTTCGGCGATTTCGTGCGGTGGAAACATGAGGTCATGGCGGCCGCAGAGCAGGCGGGTCGGCGCTGTGATCTTGTCGAATGGGATCGTCACGCGTTCCGCCAATAAACTCGACACCTGGTGCGCAAAGGCCGGGGCGAGTTGACGTTCAGGATAGGCGAGCGCCATCCGCACCGCCTCATCGACAACAGCGTCGCTGGCGAAGAAATCCGGCTTGAACAGCAGCAAGAAGAACGTGCGATGCCATAGCTCCTCGCTCGCGCCCGTCATGCGAAGATCGGTCAACGTCTGGAGCAACGCACGATTTCGCGGCCCCGCCCCCACATCGACCGCTGGGCTCGCCGCGAGGATAAGCCCTGCGACGCGCTCTGGGGCACGGGCCGCCATCAGCGCCGCGACATTGCCGCCCATCGAATGCCCGAGCAGATGCGCCCGCGCGACGCCCAGATGGTCGAGCAGCGCCAGCGCGTCATCCGCCATCGCCGAGACGCCCGTGGGCGCGTCGAGCGGCGCTGTGCGTCCAACCGCTCGGTTATCCGGCATTATCAAGCGGAAGTGCTTTGAGAGGGGGCCAGCCACAGGCGCCCAACTCGCGCTGTCGCTGGCGAGCCCGGCGATCATGAGAAGCGGCGGCGCGGATGGCTCGCCCGCGGTCTCGTAATAGAGGCGGACACCATTTACGGCAGCGTGCGGCATCGGGCTGATTCCCCTTAAGCTCCAGAACCCGTTCGGGGCGTTTTACAAAGGCCGGCCCGCGTCGTCGATGGGGCGTTGCCGCGACGGCGTGAATCCTGCAGGACGCGGGGACACCCGATAACACCGAAGCGAGCGCGG
>JBCDJH010000348.1:0-2579 GCA_038747965.1 Pseudomonadota bacterium | reverse complement strand
CTCGACTTGCGGCCTCTCCCCGAAGAGGAGGTCTCCGCTTTTCTTCTCGCCGAGGGGCATGCGCGAAACGAAGCCGAAGCGTCTCAGCTCGCGGTCATTTCCAAGGGATCGCCGGGCCGCGCCATCGCGCTCGCAGCGGCCGGGGGCGCTGAGATCGAAGGCAAACTCGTGCGGTTCTTGGCGTCCGCCGTGCGCGGGGATTGGAGCGCGGCCGACCTGAAGCTCGCCGATGAGTTCGCGCGTCCCGCGTCAGAGACGGCGTTTCGCGTCTTCTTCGAGCTGATGTTCGATCGGCTGGCGGCGACAGCGCGGGCGGCCGCCACAGGAGACGCTACTGGGAACGCCGCGCCGGAGCCTTTCTCCGGGCCGCTCGGCGCGCCGCATCGCTGGGCGGAGGCCTGGGCGCGGACACGCGAGATCTTCGATGACGCCCTAGCCGTCAATCTCGACCGCAAGCTCGCCATCCTCCGTGCGGGCGCAGAGGTTGGCGCGGCGGCCCGCGCGGGCTAACTGAGACGAGCGGGGCGAGGGGCCCCATAACCTTGCGCATTGCGCGCCCAGCCAAAAGCGACATCATGCTTGTCGACAGCCACGTCAACCTGCACGGCGATCCCTATGCTGAGGACTTAGAGGACGTTCTGGCGCGCGCCGGCGAGGCGGGCGTCGGCGCGATGCTGGCGATTTGCGACCGCCTCGACAGCGTTGACGCCATCGCCGCCATCGTGGATGCGCGGCGGGCCCGCGGCGAGCGCATGTGGCGCTCCGTCGGCGCTCATCCCCACCACGCCAAGGATCACCGCGATCTCACAGCGGAGCGTCTGGCGCGCCTTGCGGCGGCGCCCGAGGTGATCGGGATCGGCGAAACCGGGCTCGATTTCCACTACCGCTTCAGCGAGGAAGCCGACCAGCTTGCCTGTTTTCGCGCCCACATCGACGCTGCGCGAGAAACGGGCTTGCCGCTCATCATCCACACGCGCGACGCCGACGAGGCCATGGCGGATATCCTGGAGGAGGAGACCGCGAAGGGCGCTTTTCCCATTCTCCTGCATTGCTACACAGGCGGACCGGAGCTCGCGGCGCGGGGCCTCGCCCTTGGGGCTTACGTCAGCTTCTCCGGCATCGTCACCTTTCGGAAAGCTGACAATGTGCGCGCGGCCGCGGCTGACGTACCGCTTGAGCGCATGTTGATCGAGACCGATTGCCCGTACCTCGCCCCAACGCCTCACCGGGGCAAACGCAACGAGCCCGCCTTCTTGCCTCGCGTCGCTGAAGCCATAGCTGACCTCAAGGGCGTTTCCTTGGAAGAGACCGCCGCCGCGACCACGAAGAACTTCTTCGACCTGTTCTCCAAAGCTGAGAGGATCGATTGAGCTACCGGGCGACCATATTGGGCTGCGGCTCCTCAGGCGGCGTCCCGCGCCTCAACGGGGATTGGGGCGCCTGCGATCCCTCAGAGCCGAAGAACGCCCGTTTGCGCTGCTCGCTCCTTGTGGAGCGCTCTGGCGCAGGCGGCGGCTTCGAGCGCGACGGGGTGACGTCGCTTCTCGTCGACACCTCTCCGGACATGCGCCGGCAAATGCTGAACGCCGACGTGCGGCGGGTGGACGGCGTTCTCTACACCCATGACCACGCCGACCAGAGCCACGGCATCGATGAGCTTCGCGTCTTCGCGCTCACCATGGGCGCGCGCATCCCTGTGTTGATGGACGAGCTGACGGGCGCGACGCTCATCCGTCGCTTTGACTATTGCTTCAAGGCCCCGGAAGGCTCGCTTTACCCGCCGATCCTGGAGGCCCGCCCGATGCCGACGCCCGGCGAGGCGTTTGAGATGACCGGGCCCGCCGGCCCGATCGCGGCCACGGCGTTCCTCCAGAACCACGGCCCCATCGATTCCCTCGGCTTCCGGTTCGGCGGGCTCGCCTACTCCAGCGACGTCGTCGATCTGCCGGAGGAGAGCTTTGAGCTTTTAGAGGGCGTCGATACCTGGATCGTCGACGCCCTTCGCTACAAGCCCCATCGCACCCACGCCCATCTGGACAAAGCCTTGGAGTGGATCGATCGGGTGCGCCCGCGCCGCGCCGTCCTCACCAACCTCCATATCGATATGGACTACGAGACGCTCAAAGGGCGGCTGCCGGGCGGCGTTGAGCCCGCCTTCGATGGGATGCAATTGGCCTTCGAGGCCTGACGCGCGCCCTTCTCACATAAGGTTTTTTGGCGACCAAACTGCGGCGCTCATGCGGCGACGGGCGGCGCGCTGCGTTCTGCGCCCAGCGTTTCTGGTGATTCGGCCGGGCCGCAACGTGCGCCTTGATGATCTCCAAATATGGCGGGAGCGGCACCGCAGCGCCTGACGGGAACGTGTTTTGAGTTGGTTTCGTTGTGATTGTATTGGTTAATGTAAGTTAAGAGATGCAACGGAGATCCCCCATGAGCGCCAAACGCACCGCTTTGTTCGCCGGAAGTTTGCTCGTCCTCAGCCTCGGCGCCGCGAAGATCGCCCTTTCGGAGCGCGCCGCCGCCGACACCGCCGGCCCCGCTGATTTGAGCGCGGACGCCGCCTCCATCGAGAACTCCGT
>JBCDJH010000347.1:0-2603 GCA_038747965.1 Pseudomonadota bacterium | reverse complement strand
TCTCGATCGGGTCCCAATAATCTCTGGGGTCGAGCCGCCCGACCTCGTCCACATGGATGAGCGCCGCATGGCGTTTGGCGCGGAAGCCGACGAGATCGCCGGGCGCGGCCGCAAGGTTCACGGTCAAGGCGACGCCGCCGCCGATGTCGCCGGCGCCGTCCACCAGCGGCTCGGCGGCGTGGAGCGCCGCAAGGGCGTCGTCAGTCAGCCGCGCTTGGCCGCGCTTCAGCCGGAGCTGATTGAGCGACGAGCCCTCGCGCACGACAATGGAAAAGGTGCGGGGACTGATCTCAGCGTAAAGAGGCCCCGTGTAGCCCTCGGCGATTTCGTCAAAGCTCGCGCCGTAATCGGTGATGAGCCGGGTGAAAACGTCGATGCGGCCCGTTGAGCTTTTCGGGTTGGCGAAACCCGATACATCCGCCGGCAACGCCAAGCCCTCGCGGAGGCGCACGAGATAGACGCAGCCCCGCTCCAGCACCGCCTCATGGGAGAGATCGATGGCGTGCATCAAAAGCCCGTCCGCCATCCGCTCCTCCACGGTGCGGCGCGGCCCCGGTAGGAAGCTCGCCCGCAGACGGTAGGCCACCGGCCCGAGGGTGAGGTCCAAGCTCGCCGGCTGGAACTGGGTCGGCCCGGCAGGCCCGCCGAAGGTGAGGCCCCCCTCGGCGGCGAGTCGCTCAAACAATCGGCTGGTGAAGAGCCCAGGATTTGACATTCGGCGCCTTTCTTCAGCCGGGGCGGGAGGACGCCCGCACCGCTTGACCGCCGCCGCCCAAGGGTCTAGGAGCGGCGATGCGCAGGGTTTGGGCCGGCCGGCTTGCGGCTGCGCAGCGGAGACACCGCCCGTCAGACACCGCCTCTTAGGCGCGGCGCGCTTCGCAGATCTCCACCGCTAAAAGGCCGGGGCACGCCGCGTCAATAGGAAAGCGCCGGAACCCCTAAAGGGGCGGCTCACGCGGCGATATCGGACACCCCACTCCCATGGCGAAGACACCTCCTTCCGAAGCGTCCGCATGGCGCGCCCGTACGCAATTGGTGCGCGGCGGCCTCAAGCGATCCGAAAACGCGGAAACCAGCGAAGCCCTCTATCTCACCTCCGGCTATGTGTACGCCAGCGCCGAAGAGGCGGCGGCCCGCTTCGCCGGCGAAGATGACAGCGGCTTTATCTATAGCCGTTTCAGCAATCCCACGGTCTCCATGTTTGAGGAGCGGCTGGCTCTCTTGGAGGGCGCCGAAGCGTGCCGGGGAACCGCCACCGGCATGGCGGCGGTGACAGCGGCGATCCTCTGCCAGCTTTCAGCGGGCGACCATATGGTCTCGTCCCGGGCGCTGTTCGGCTCCTGCCGCTATGTGGTGGAGACGTTGTGCCCCCGTTTCGGCATCGAAACGACGCTCGTCGACGGCCGAGACCTCAACGCGTGGCGCGGCGCCGTGCGCCCGAACACCAAAGCGATGTTTCTAGAAAGCCCCGCCAACCCGACGCTGGAGCTGGTCGACATCGCGGCCGTGGCGGAGATCGCCCGCAGCGCCGGCGCCCGGCTGCTGGTGGACAACGTATTCGCGACGCCGATCCTTCAAAAGCCGCTGGAGCTTGGGGCCGACATCGTCATCTACTCAGCGACCAAGCACATTGACGGCCAAGGACGGGTGCTGGGCGGCGCCATCCTGTGCGACCAGGCCTTTCTGGACGAGCATCTGCAGGTGTTCCTGCGCCAAACCGGACCGGCGCTCTCCCCCTTCAACGCCTGGACCCTTCTGAAAAGCCTGGAGACCCTGGAGCTGCGCGTTCATGCCCAAACCGAAAGCGCTGGCCAGATTGCAGCGGCGCTCGCCGAACAGCCGAACATCCCAAGGCTTCTCTATCCGGGCCACCCTTCGCATCCCCAAGCGACCCTTGCGGCCCAGCAAATGTCCGGTGGCGGGAACATGATTGCGTTTGAGCTGACCGGCGGCCAGGACAGCGCCTTCCGGTTTCTGAACGCCCTGCGCGTTATCGATATCTCCAACAATCTCGGCGACGCCAAAAGCCTCATCACCCATCCGAGAACGACGACGCATCAACGCCTTACCGAAGAGGCGCGGCTTGAGCTTGGCGTCACGCCCGGTCTCGTGCGGCTCTCAGTAGGCCTTGAAGACCCGGCCGATCTGATCGCCGACCTGGAAGGCGCGCTCGATGCGATCTAAGTTGAGTTGGGAATGGGGCGCGCAGCCCAGGCGAGGCGACGATCATGTATGAAACAGTGACGCGGGGCATACGCGTTCAGGTTGAACCAGACTATCTGGACGACCAATCCTCGCCGGAGGAGCATCGCTACGTCTGGGCCTACACGGTGCAGATCGCCAATGAGGGCGGCGAGACGGTGCAACTGAAGCTCCGCCGCTGGAGCATCACCGACGCCAATGGCAACACCCAGGAAGTGCGTGGCTCCGGCGTCGTCGGCGAACAACCGGTGTTGGAACCCGGCGAGCAGTTCCAATACACCTCCGGCGCGCCGCTCACGACGCCGTCGGGCTTCATGCGCGGCGCCTATGTGATGGAGACCGAATTCGGCGAGACGTTCGACGTCGACATCCCGGCCTTCTCCTTGGACAGCCCCTACGCC
>JBCDJH010000346.1:0-2612 GCA_038747965.1 Pseudomonadota bacterium | reverse complement strand
GGAAGAGCATTTGGATATGCTGATGGTGTGCCACCATCTCGACAAGTCGATCCCGGAAGACGTTGCTTTTGCCGAAAGCCGTATCCGTCGGGAAACGATTGCAGCGGAAGATATTCTGCATGACATGGGAGCCTTCAGCATCATCGCGTCGGACAGCCAGGCAATGGGCCGCGTGGGCGAGGTCGTCATCCGGACGTGGCAAACCGCGGACAAGATGAAGAAGCAGCGCGGTCGCCTGAGCGAAGAAACCGGCGACAATGACAATTTCCGTGTCAAGCGCTATATCGCGAAGTACACCATCAACCCGGCGCTAACCCATGGCGCGGCGGAGTTTATTGGGTCCATCGAAGTCGGCAAATTGGCCGATCTGTGTCTGTGGAAGCCCATGTTCTTCGGCGTGAAGCCCGATCTCGTTCTGAAATGCGGCTCCATCGCCTTCGCCGCCATGGGGGACCCCAACGCCTCCATCCCGACGCCCCAGCCGGTCCACTATCGGCCGATGTTCGCCGCTTTCGGGCGTTCGATGACGGAAAGCTCCGTCACGTTCGTGTCCAAAATCGCGGCGGAGCGCGGCGTGGGGGAAGAATTCGGCCTCGCCAAGAAAGTGCTGCCCGTCTCTGGGATCCGCAAGGTGACGAAGAAAGACATGGCGCTGAACAGCGCGACGCCGAAGATGGAGGTCGACCCCGAAACCTATGAGGTAAGGGCGGACGGGGAGCTTCTCACCTGCGAGCCAGCGAAGGAGTTGCCGCTGGCCCAGCGGTACTTCCTTTATTGACGGAGGGGCCGGCCATGCGCTGCGCGGTCCGCGTGCTCCGAAAAGGCGAGTGGGACAAGGCGGAGGAAGTCGGCGCCGTCAGCCTCGATTATGACGGGCGCCAACGTCGCCGCCTGCGGATGACAGACGATGCGGGCGCGCCGTTCCTGCTGGACCTCGCCCAAGTCACGCCCATGCGAGATGGAGACGCGCTGGCGCTCGCCGGCGGCGGCGCCTTGCGCATTATCGCCGCGCCGGAGCCCGTGGCCGAGGTGACGGCGGAAACGCCGCTCGCCTGCATCAAGCTCGCTTGGCATTTGGGGAACCGTCATACGCCGGTGCAGATCCTGTCTGAGCGTCATCTCCGTATACGGCGCGACGGCGTACTGATGGACATGGCGACGGGCCTCGGCGCGGCGGTGAGCGAAGCTGACGCCCCATTCGAGCCGGAAGCCGGCGCCTATGGCGGCAGCTCTGACCATGGCCATTCTCATAGCCATGGGCACGCCCATGGACACTGAGCCCCACACCGCGGGCATGGGCGCTGAGCCTTGGCTACAGTTGATGACGTGGCTGTCGCCAAGTTTCCCCGTCGGCGCCTACACCTACTCCCACGGGCTCGAATACGCCGTGGAGACGGGCGTGGTGACGGACGAGCCGAGCCTTGAAAACTGGGTGCGGACGATTGCGGAGCTGGGCGCGGGCAGCGTGGACGCCGCCCTGCTCGCCGCCGCCTGGCGCGCGGCCGAGGCGCGGGACGCGGGCGCCCTGCAAGAGGCGCTGGACGTCGCCCGCGCCTTTCGGGGCACCGCGGAATTGGCGCTGGAAGCCACCGCCCAGGGCCGCGCCTTTTGGGACGCCATGGCGGCGGCCCATCCGGCGCCGGACGCCCTCGCCTGGGTGGTGGCGGAGACGGACGCCGTGCGCGACGGCCCGCCCTACCCCTTCGCCGTGGGCGCCGCCGCGGCTCTGGCCGGCGCACCGCTCCCAAGCGTCGCCACGGCCTATCTGCACGCCTTCGCCGCCAACATCATTTCCGCCGGGGTGCGCCTTATCCCGCTAGGCCAAACGGCAGGGGTGCGCATTTTGGCCCGCGTGAACGCGGAGGCCGCCGCGTGGGCCGCGGCCGCCATCGCCGAGCCCCTAGAGGAAGTCGGCTCCGCCGCCTTTTTCGTTGAGCTTTGCTCCATCAAACATGAAACGCAGCATACGAGGTTATTTCGATCATGACCGGACCTGTTCGCATCGGCGTCGGCGGCCCTGTCGGCTCCGGCAAGACCGCCCTTATGGACGCCCTCTGCAAAGCGATGCGCGATGATTACAACATCGCCGCCATCACCAACGACATTTATACGCGGGAGGATGCGGAGTTTCTCACCCGCTCCGGCGCCCTTGCGCCCGAGCGCATCGCCGGCGTGGAAACTGGGGGCTGTCCGCACACGGCGATCCGGGAGGACGCCTCCATCAATCTCGCGGCCGTGCGCGACATGAGCGAGAAATTCCCCAATCTTGACGCCATCTTCATCGAATCAGGCGGCGACAACCTTTCCGCCACCTTCTCCCCGGAACTCGCCGACATCACCATCTACGTGATCGACGTCTCCGCCGGCGACAAGATCCCCCGCAAAGGCGGCCCGGGCATCACCAAGTCCGACCTCCTCATTATCAACAAGACGGACCTCGCCCCCCTCGTCGGCGCCGACCTCTCCGTCATGGACCGCGACGCCAAAGAAATGCGCGGCAAGCGCCCCTTCCTCTTCGCCAACATCAAAGCCGGCAAAGCCGTCAGCGACGTGGTGTCATTTTTAGTGGAGCAAGGCGGGTTGGAGCAGAAGAAGGGGGCGGCTTGAAGCGT
>JBCDJH010000345.1:0-2624 GCA_038747965.1 Pseudomonadota bacterium | reverse complement strand
GTGTCGGCCTGGGCGGCTTCCTTAAGGCTTGGCGCGCGCGCCACGGAAAACACGAAACCCGCGCCGAAGGCGTGGGCCGTCCGCAAAACGGCGCCGAAATTCATAGGCTTGCTGATGCGCTCCGCGCCAACGCCAAAATAGCCCCGCATCCCCCCGTCCATCCTGTCGCCTCCCTCTCCCGCGCCCCGCGACCGTTGCGGTTCGGTCCGGTTCCGTGCAGCATCTTCTTCATGGCCGCTCCGGACGCACGCCCCCGACGCAAACTCCTGGTGATTGTCGATGACACGCCGGAGAGCAAACTGGCGCAGCGCTATGCGGCGGTAAGGGCCAAGAACGCCGCCGCCCGAGTTCTTTTACTGCACATCATCCAACCGAGCCATTTTGAGCACTGGATGGCGGTAGAGGAGACCATCCGCGAGGAGGCCCGCACGGCGGCGAAGGAGCTGCTCGACGCCGCCGCGCAGGAGGTTTTTGCGGTCTCTCGCATCGCCCCCGACCATCTGGTGCGCGAGGGCGCGCCCCGTGACGTCATCGGCGACCTTGTCGCGGAGGACAGGGAGATCATGGTCCTTGTCCTCGCAGCGGCCGACGGCAAAGACGGGCCGGGGCCTTTGGTCAGCTCTTTCACCAGCAATCCCGACGCGTTCCGCGCGCGGCCGATCCCCGTGATGGTGATTCCGGGCTGTATGACGCTGGAGGATGTGGAGGAGATCGCCTAAGGGCGCCTCACCCCGACTTCGCCGCCAGGTCGAAATCCACCGTCACCGGCGCGTGGTCGGAGGGCTTCTCCCAGTCGCGCACATCGTCATGGACCCGAAATCCGGCCGGCCCGTTGGCGAGGGCCGCCTTCTTCAAGGCCGGCGTCGCCCAGATATGATCGAGCCGCCGCCCGCGATTGGAGGCCCGCCAGTCCTTCGCGCGGTAGCTCCACCAGGAATAAATCGGCTCCGGCTCCGGCACGAGTTCGCGGGCGACATCAAGCCATCCGCGCGAGGCCATGACCGCATCGAGCCGCTCCACCTCAATCGGCGTATGGCTCACCACATTGAGGAGCTGCTTGTGCGACCACACATCTGACGGACGCGGCGCAACATTCAAATCTCCAACCAACACCATGCGCTGGCGGGACGCGCCGGCCGGCGTCAACCACTCCGCCATCTCGGCGAGGAAATCCAGTTTGTGGGCGAACTTTTCATTCGCGTCCGGATCGGGCTCATCGCCGCCGGCCGGAACATAGAAATTGTGCAAGGTGATGGCGCCGGGCAGCTTCGCGCTCACATGCCGGGCGTCGGACTTGCCGCAAAAGCTTCGCGAGGAGACGTCCTGCAACGGGAGGCGCGAGAGAATGGCGACGCCGTTGTAGGATTTCTGGCCGCACAGCGCGATGTGTTCATAGCCGGCTTTGCGGATTTGTTTCTCTGGAAACTGATCGTCCGGGCATTTGGTTTCCTGCAAACACAAAACGTCCGGCGCCGCCTTTTCCAAGAAGTCCAATACGCTATTGATGCGTAGGCGAACGGAATTGATATTCCAGGTGGTGATGCGCAAGGGCTTGGTTCCAGTCAAAACATGTTGAAGGTGAGGCCGACGACGCCAATGGGCCACCGGCCGAATTCAAACAGTTGATATTTGTGGGCGAAGGCGTGCGCCGCGACGTCGAACTCATGATCGCTTTCGCCGGCGGCGAGCGCGAGCGCGGCGTTATGACAGGCCTGCACCGCGCCGCCGACCGCCGCAGCGCCGGCCGCGTCGTCAAAATGATCCCAAAGCGCCGCGCTTTCCTCAACCGCCAGCTTTACGGCGTCCGACGCCTTGGAGGCGATAAAGGCGAGGCCGAGTTTGAGCGCCTCGTCCGTCAACGTCTCAAGCGCGCGGCCGGTGAGGTCGGAGCGCAGCAATTCCTCCGCATCCCATGCGGCGGCGTCCCAATCCGGATTTTCGGCCGCGCCTGCGGCCTCTTCCCAGTCGCGCAAGACGCCGAGTTGGGCGTCCGGAAAGCCGAGGGCGTCCATGTAGGCCTGCGCCGCCGCCTCCACAGCGGGGGTCACGGGCTCCCCCACATTGGCGAACCAGGGGATTCGGTCGAGCCCCAACGCAAAGCGCCGCAGCCGAACAAGGCTCGGCAGTTCAGTTTCCAGCGCTTCAAGCTCAATGGGATCGATATCCGCCATGGACGCAGCTCTCGTAACAGGAGAACTGGGGAATGCCGCATGTCCGGCCGAACGCCAAATGAACACGTCGCGGAAACTGCGAGCGCCCGCGACCGCAGATAAAAAAGACGCCCGACTCTCGAAGAGCCGGGCGCCAAAAGCGCTTTGCAGCGCCACGCCGGGAGGGGATGGTCCGGCGTTGCGAACTGGAGATCGGATCTGCTAGCGGGGGGGCAACACCGATCCGATCTGTCTATCCCGTTCGCGCGTTGTTACATTAATGCACCACGCCCGAATTATTCAACTCTTGACTTCAAAAAAATCTTGCCTGTTGCGACGAACCCACCTGCTGCGTCACAGGGGCCTGTTGTCTAAGAAGCGCCGGGTTTCCTTGGGCCGGAACAAGGCGGGATCAAGCTCAACGTCAGATTGTAAGTCGGTGAGACTAACCGTCGTGCGCCGGTTCTGACCGTC
>JBCDJH010000344.1:0-2626 GCA_038747965.1 Pseudomonadota bacterium | reverse complement strand
GCCGGACGTCGACCTCGCCGCCTCGCCCTTACGGGTGACGCTGGAGACAGGCGAAGAGATGCTCGTCGTCGGCCAGAAATCCGGGGTCGCTTACGGGCTCAATATCGAGACCGGCGAAATCCTTTGGAGCCAGCGGCTTGGCCATGGCGGCACCCAGGGCGGCGTTCATTTCGGCATGGCGGCGGAGGGCCAATCCGTATTCGTGCCCATCGTCGATCTGGAGGACACCCATGACGGCCGTGTCTATGACGCCGAGCTTAACGGGGCCGGCGTCCACGCGATCGACGCCGCCACCGGCGCGGTTCGATGGCGCGCCTTCGCCGACAATGTGTGTGACGGGCGGCAATATTGCGATCCTGGCGTCTCCTCCGCCGCGACCGCCACTGAAGGCGCCGTTTTCGCTGGCCATCTGGATGGGCGCTTGCGGGCCTATGACAGCGCAACCGGCGACGTCATGTGGAGCTACGACACAACGCAGCCGGTGGAAGCCGTTAACGGCGCCGTCGCCGCAGGCGGCTCGATGAGCGGGCCGGGCGTCGCGCTCGCGGACGGGCATGTCGTCGCAAACTCCGGCTACGGCCTATATTTCCATATGCCGGGGAACGCGCTGCTTGTGTTCTCAGCTGACCAGGATGGCTAGAGCCGTTTGCGTTTGACACGATTCAGTTCAGAGGCCGCAACCGGCTCTAGGTCTTTGTTTGCGCGAATTGCGGACGCGAAACCGGTGGGCCACTTTCGCTGCAATTCGCTCTAGGCCCACGACGCGACCGCCCTTGGAGAAAGACATCGCCCATGCGCAAATTTGACGATCTTGAGATTGGCGAAACACGCCTCTCAGACCCCTTGGAGGTGCGCGGCGAAGACATGCTGGAGTTCGCCAAGAAGTACGATCCCCAATGGTTCCATGCGGATGAAGAGGCGGCGAAGACGTCCGACTTTGGAGAACTCATCGCCAGCGGGATCTATACAGCCGCCCTGTGGCGCAAGCTCGATCACTCCATCAACGGAGACGTCGATTTCATCTGCGGCGTCGCCTGGGAGGATGTGCGCTGGCCCAAGGCCGTGAAAGCGGGCGCAAAGCTGCGCGCAACCTCCGAAGTTCTGGAAAAGCGCGCCTCCGAGACATCGGACGACCGGGGTATCGCTGTCTTCCGCTACGGCCTGGTCGATCAGGAGGGCGAGGAAGTCTTCTCCTGCCGCAGCATCAATCTTGTGCGTCGCTCCGCGGGTTAGCGGAAACGGAGACGGTGTCTCCCTCCACTTTCACGACATATGTCGTGAGCGGTTTATCTGTTAGCTGACCGATAGGCGCGCCGTCTTTCAGGTTGAAGCGCTGGCCGTGCAAAGGACAGAAAATAAAACAGCTCTTGATCTTCCCGCCTTCAAGAGCCTGCAGCTGGTGGGTGCATTTGTTCTCAACGGCGAAGAAGCCGTCGCGGGTGTTGCACACAAGGACGCTGACGCCGTCCACGTCAAACGCTTTGCCTTCATTTTCGCCGATAGCGCTCACTGAGCTGACGGCGATAAAGTCGTCCGCCATCGGCGCTACCGGCGCTGGTCGAAGCGACGGCCGACCATGGCGGAGGCGATATTGACTTTCTGAATGTCGATCGCGCCGCCAGCGATGCCCCAGCCCCAGGCGTCGCGCATCCGCCGTTCCATGGGGAAGTCCTTCGAATATCCGTACGCGCCCATCATCTGCACGGCGGAACTCGTCACCTCGCGGGCGATCTCATTGGCGTGGCACTTGGCGACGGAGGAATCGAGGATACTCGGCAGCCCAAGCTGCGAGTTGCACGCGACGCGGTGGATCAACAACCGCGCCGATTCAACGCGGATCTGCATCTCAGCCAGGCGCAGCTGCACGGCCTGGAACTCAACGATGGGCCGTCCAAACTGTTTGCGCTCCTGAACGTAGGCGAGCACATCCTCCAGCGCGCCGGAGGCTTGGCCGAGCGCCATAGTGGCGTTGCCGCAGCGCTCTAAGTCGAACGCTTCCATCAGCTTCTTAAAGCCGCCGGCCGGGACGATAATGTTCTCGGCGGGAACTTTCGCGTCATCGAAGAAAATGTCGCTGGACGGAACGCCCCGGAAGCCCATCAGACTCTCTTGCGGTCCAAAGCTGACGCCTGGCGTGTCCTTATCCACGTAAACCGCGCCGATGCCCCGCGCGCCGGGCTCATCGGCCATCCGGCAGTAGACAACGTACCCGTCCGCATGGCCGCCGCCGGAGCACCAACGTTTCATCCCGTTAAGGGTGACCGTGTCTCCTGACAGCTCCGCCTTCGTTTTCAAATCGGTGAGGGCCGAGCCCGCATCCGGCTCTGACATGGCGATAGCGACGATCTTATCGCCCGAGCAGACATCCGGGATGATCCGCCGTTTCAACTCTTCGGAGCCGAAATGCTCAATCGCCTTTACGGGACCGACACAGGATTCAAAGATCGGGAACCCAACAGCGGAGGAGATCTTCGCAAACTCCTCAACCACCAACAACGCTTCAAGATTGCCAAGACCCAAACCGCCATATTCGGCTGAAAGGTTGACGCCCAAGAAGCCCATCTCGGCATAACGCTTGACGAGTTCGCGGGAGGGCGGCTCAGCGTTCCTCTCGCACGCCGCCGCG
>JBCDJH010000343.1:0-2633 GCA_038747965.1 Pseudomonadota bacterium | reverse complement strand
GGACTTCTCCACTTATGAAGCCGAACAGAACTACCGGTGATCGGCTATGTATGAAACGCTTTCGCAGTTTGCGCAGACGGGCGGGCTGCTGTTGTTCGTCCTCGCCTTCGGCTTAGTCCTTCTGTACGCGCTTAATCCGGGCAACAAGCAGAAGTTTGACGAAGCCAAGCAGATACCGCTCAACGATACGGATCAAGACAATGGCTGATAAAGAGATTGACGCCCCTACCGGCGTGGAGACAACCGGCCATGAGTGGGACGGCATCCGGGAGCTGAACAACCCTCTGCCCCGCTGGTGGCTCATCATTCTGTGGATGACCGTCGCTTGGGCGGTTGTCTATTGGGTTCTCATGCCGTCCTGGCCCGGGATTACCGGCCATTTCAGCGGCGTCCGCAATCATTCGGAGCGTGAGAACGTCGACATGGCGGTCGCCGCTTTGAAAGAGCAGCGCAGTGAACAAATGCAGGCGCTGCTCACCATTGAGACGGCTGAGGACATCGAACGCGATCCGCAGCTGATGCAATACGCGATGACGGCCGGCGCAAGCCTGTTCGGCGACAATTGCGCAACCTGTCACGGCGCCGGGGGTCAAGGCTTTGCCGGTTATCCAGCCCTCGTGGACGACGCGTGGATTTGGGGCGGAACACTCGACGCCATTCAGACGACGCTGCACTATGGCATTCGCGCCGCCCATCCGGAGACGCGGATCAATGTCATGCAAGGCTACGGGAAGGACGGCATTCTGGACCGGACGCAAATCGGCGATTTGGTCGAGTACGTCGTTCAGATATCCGGGCGCGAAGCGAATAGCGAAGCGGCGACGCGCGGCGCTGCGTTGTTTGAAGCTGAATGCACAAGTTGCCACGGCGTCAACGGCGCCGGCGACCAATCACTTGGCGCGCCGAACCTCACGGACGCCGTCTGGCTCTATGGCGGCGACCGCAAAATCATCCGCGAAACGCTCTATTACGGGCGGGCGGGCGTCATGCCCTACTGGACGGACCGCCTGACTGATGAGGAGATCAAAGCGCTCGCCATCTATGTGCATGCGCTTGGCGGCGGCGAGTAAGGGGCTCTAGAGCAATGGCCGACCTGCTGCTTGACGGGGATGCGAAGCCAAGGCGCGCGCGAACGCGGCGCCAGCACGCCATTCCGTTAACCAGCGGCGGCGGCTCAGAGGAGCCGCCGAACCTCTATCAGAAGCGCGAACCGGTCTTCCCAAAGCTTGTCCACGGGCGATTTCGCGCGCTCAAATGGGGCCTCCTGATCGCGACGCTGGGCGTCTACTATCTCCTCCCCTGGATCCGGTGGCCGCGTAGCGCCGGCGAGCCAGACCAAGCCGTGCTGGTCGATTTCGCTGGCGGCCGGTTCTATTTCTTCTTTATCGAGATCTGGCCGAAAGAACTCTATTATGTGACCGGGCTGCTGGTTTTGGCGGCCCTCGCGCTCTTCCTGGCGACGGCGCTGTTCGGCCGCGTCTGGTGCGGCTACGCCTGCCCGCAAACAGTGTGGACGGATCTCTATATCGCTGTCGAACGCTTGATTGAGGGCGACCGGAACCAGCGCATCAAACTGCAACGCGCGCCGTGGTCTTTTGGCAAGGCCGGCAAGAAAGCCGCCAAGCACGGAATCTGGCTGCTGATCGCCGCAATGACTGGCGGGGCCTGGGTGTTTTACTTCCATGATGCGCCCACGGTGTTTTTCCAGATCTTCTCAGGCGAGGCGCCCGGCTCCGCCTACCTGTTCATGGGCATCTTGACGTTCACAACCTATAGCCTGGCGGGAACAATGCGCGAGCAAGTGTGCACCTACATGTGCCCATGGCCGCGTATTCAAGCCGCGCTGACAGACGAAGAATCCCTGCAGGTGACCTACGATTCGCTGCGGGGCGAGCCGCGCGGTGCCCACAAAGCGGGCGACAGTTGGGAGGGGCGCGGCGACTGCATCGATTGCGAGGCCTGCGTCGCCGCCTGCCCCATGGGCATCGATATTCGCGACGGGGCGCAACTCGCCTGCATCAATTGCGCGCTGTGCATCGACGCCTGCGACGCGATTATGGACCGGGTGGAGCGCCCCCGGGGCCTCGTGCGCTATGACACCGACAAGAACATGGCCCTGCGAGCGGAGGGCGAAACACCGAAAATCCGCTTCGTGCGGCCGCGGACGGTTTTCTACGCCGTCGCGTTTCTGTGCGTGTTGACGGTGATGCTGTTTGGTTTGGCGACCCGCTCGACGGTGGACGTCTCCGTGCTGCGCGATCGGACGCCGCCTTTTGTCAAACTGTCGGACGGCTCAATCCGGAACGCCTATACGGTTAAAATCGCAAACAAGGCCAACAGCCCCCGGGATTTTGCGGTGACGTTCGCCGGGCCGGCGCAAGCGGCGATCGAGGCGATCGGCGAGGATCTGGTGGATGGCGGCCTCCTCCTTCGCGTCGCCGGGGACGATCTGAGGTCCGTGCGCGTGTTTGCGACCGTCCCGCCACAAGCGGTCAAGAAAGCCTCAACGCCGTCCGCGTTCGTCGTAACGGACAGCGAAAGCGGCGAAGAGGTGTCTAAGCCCACCGTGTTTTTAACAGGGAGAGCGCAGTGAGCCGGGAATTTCGCCTGACGGGACGCCATGTGTTGATGGC
>JBCDJH010000342.1:0-2648 GCA_038747965.1 Pseudomonadota bacterium | reverse complement strand
GGTCTTGGGTGAGCGAGGCGCCAATCACAAGCTCGCTCCCCTTTTGAACACGGATGATAACGCGCGGCGCGCAGCTGATGCGCCGAGCGCGCCCGAGCCGTCGCCGCCGCCAACAAAGGCGAGCCTCGCCGGCAACGCCGGGCCCGTGGATACTTGACCAGCGGGCAGCAACAAGGAGCCGCCGAGGCCAGTCGCCGAAGCTTCAGAGCCGAAGCCCTCCGCCGCGCCCTCGCCCATCAACAGGTCGGCCTCCTGCATCGCCGTTTTAAAGCCAGGAATGGCGAGGCCGGCAAGCGCGATGGCGCGCGCCTTCAACGCCTCCCTATCTTCCTCAGACCAGGGAGGGTCGAACAAATCGCCGGCGCTGAGCCGAGGGCCCGACCCGCAGGCGGCGATTTTCATGCTGACCACGTCGCCCGAGCGCGACACGCACAACTCCGCAGTCAGCCGAGACGGCAGACGCCGCTGCAACCAATCTTCATGGGCCTCCTGCATCGCCTCCAGCCCTTCGGTGAGATAGATCGCAGCCCCCGGATCAAGGGCGGCGTCGCCCGTATTCGGCATAGGCGCCGACAAAGCCACATGCATCAGCGCCGTGCGGACCGAGCCCGGGCCCATGCGCGGATCGCTGCGCTCTGGATCAGCGACTAAGAGGGGCCGCAAGCGCCGCAGACCAACATCCGCGAACACCATCCGCCCACCGATCGATGTCTCATCGGACAGCTGAACCTGGATGTGCCGCGCCGCGAGGTCTCGCAAACCGTCAACGCTCACCTCGCCCCGTATTTCTCCGCCCGCATCCAGAACCCGGGCGCGCAGCGCTCTTTGTAGGGCGAGGAGGTTCATCTTCACCGGCCACCGGCGTGGATCATGGGTGCGGATGAACGCGTAGCCTGCGCCGGCGGCAAAGGGCCCCTGTCCGCTCGCCACGAAGACGGGCGCCGCGAGATGAGCGGCGAGGCGTTCGTCCGCGAACATCGCCTGCAAGCGCGGTGCGTAGGCTTGCGCCGCGAAACCGAGGGCGGTGGCGAGCGCCGGGTCCGCCAGCGAGGCGAAAGGCCGCGCCCGGCCTGTCGAAGCTTGGCTGTCAGCCGCCTGTTCGAGCCCGTTCAACACATCCGCGTATTGCGTAAGCCCGCTGAAGAATGCGGCGCCAATATCTTCATCCTCACGGGCGAGACCCGTCGCGCCGGGCGCGTCCAGGAACGCCCGCCCCGTGCGGACGGCCGCCGCGCCTTCGCGGAGCGTTATGCGGCGCGTGGCCGGCGCCGCGTCAAGCCCGGTCTCATAGAGTTTCAAGTCTCGCCAGATATCGACCGGAATAGGAGGACGGAAATGGTCGATGGCGTCCCGCCAGTCCGCCGGTTCCCCAGCACGCGTCTCATCGCCGTCCCGGTCGCCGAGGATTGGCTCCATGCGGCTCGGCCCGCGCTGGTCGCCTGGAGCCGAGGCTCCACTGCGCCCGAGGCGCGCGCGGCGGCGATCGCCTGCTTTTAGATCGCCAATGACGCAAACGGACAGCCCCGCCTGCGCGCAATAAGCGGCAGCGGTTAGTCCGTCAATGCCCGCCCCAAAGACGATGACGTCGTAAGTCTTCACGTTCGAACCCGTCAAACTTGGTTAACGGAACACTACAGCTATTCGAACAAGTCAGATGCAGGATGGGCGCCGAAACAGAAAAAGTCGGCCGAACAAGCCGCTTAAGGGGAGATTTTGGCGTAAGACGGCGCTATGGTCGCCGCGATGTCGCCACATGGGGCGACCTGCAAAGAGCCGGTTCAGCGCGGACGCTGAACCGGACTTCACTCAACTCAGCAACGCGGCGTTAGCAGCCGGCGGCGGTCTTCAGGTTCGAGGAAGGGCGAAACCGCAGGCTTTTTGACGCCTTGATGCGAATGGACTCGCCCGTGCGCGGATTACGGCCTTTGCGAGCGGGACGCTTGGTGATCGTAAAGGTCCCCAGTGTTCCGATCGTGTATTTACCCTCTTTTTTCGACTTTTAAAGTCCAGTTTCAATCTCGCCGAAGACAAGCTCGACGACGCGTTTTGCTTCGGCCCGGCTCAGATCGCCAGCCTTTGCAACACTTTCGATAAACTCAGCTTTGCTCATTTCAAAGATGCCCTGTGTTTTGTTAGTGATTCGACCTATAACAAGCGTCGCGTCCGTACGCTACTGATTTTCAAGCCGATTTTGGGAATTTCGACGAAATTGGTTAAGAAAACCCAGTCATTTGCTGGATTTCGGCCAATCGATCACGCGAAACCCAACAAAATTCTGCGTTTGAGGGGTTAGGCGCAGCCCGGTCGATTACATGCGGGGCGAATCGCCGAGCGGCTGCGGGTCGGTTTTCGCGGGCGGCAGATGGAGGCACGCCGATAATCCGGGGCGCCCCGGCTCGCCAAGATCCGAATCGCCAAGCTCGAACTCGCCTTCGTGATAGGTGGCGACCGCGCCGACGAGCGACAGGCCAAGGCCGCTGCCGGGAAGCGCGCGGCTGCGCTCCAGGCGGCCGAAGCGGGCCATCGCTTTTTCGCGGTCCGCTTCCGCAACGCCGGGCCCGTCGTCAGACACACACAGCGCGACGACGTCGCCGGCCCGCCGCACTCTAAGCGCGGGACGGGCGGACGATTGCGCTTAGAGTGCGGCG
>JBCDJH010000341.1:0-2648 GCA_038747965.1 Pseudomonadota bacterium | reverse complement strand
GTCCACTGACGTCGTACCAACCACGCCGCTGGAGCCCGTCAACTGGTAGAAAACATCCTCCCAGACCCCCTGTTTGCCCCAGCGGTTGAAGCGGTTGTAGATCGTCGTGTAGGGGCCGTATTCGGGCGGGCAATCGCGCGCCCGTCCGCAGCATATGGATAATGCCCGATATGACCCGCCGATCAGCCGCGCGCCGCGCCGTCCATGCGGCAGCCAGGGCTGGATCTGCTCCCACTGCTCGTCGCTCAGCCAGAAAAGATCGCGAGCCATACAAACCTCCATCGCATCGACGAACGTTTCAATCACACCCGCAGCCAATCAGGAATCCCTAATTGAGTTCGGACCCTAGTGCGCTGTTTTTGGAATTTTCAATTTGTCGACGAACCCATCGCCCGGTTCAGACTTCCAGATAAATCTGTCGGATTGAGACGCCGATCTGCAGGCCCGGCGTTGCAGGACGTTAGGGACGCGTGGCGAGCTTTGCTTCTGTCGTCGGCTGAAGTGTTGGTCAACGACCCTTATTGTTGCAGGACGCCAGCGAGGCCGCCGCCCTTATGCGTTAATCGCCGAGACTGGTGGCGAGGTTGGGGGACGCCATGGGGTCGAACCCATAGTGGCGGAGCCAACGCACGTCGGAGGCGAAGAAGTCCCGCAGGTCGGGAATGCCGTACTTCAGCATCGCCAGACGATCGACGCCCATGCCGAACGCGAAGCCCTGATACTCTTCCGGGTCGAGACCGCAATTGCGCAAAACATTCGGATGCACCATGCCGCAGCCGAGGATTTCCAGCCAGTCAGAGCCCGATCCTACACGCAGCTCTCCGCCGACGCGCTCGTAGCCCACATCCATTTCCGCAGAAGGTTCCGTAAACGGAAAATAATGCGGGCGGAAGCGGGTCTTCACGTTCTCCACCTCAAAAAAGGCGGCGACGAAATCCGCCAGGCATCCCTTCAAATGCCCCATATGGGTCTCGCGATCGATGACGAGGCCCTCCACCTGATGGAACATGGGCGTGTGCGTCTGATCGCTGTCGCAACGATAGGTGCGGCCCGGCGCAATCACCCGGATGGGGGGCGTCTCATTCATCATGGTGCGAATTTGCACGGGGCTCGTATGGGTGCGGAGCACTTTCGGTTCCGTCCCGTCCTTCGCCTCCATGAAGAAGGTGTCGTGGGTGTCCCGCGCCGGATGGTCGGGCGGAAAATTGAGCGCCGTGAAGTTGTGGAAGTCGTCTTCGATGTCGGGCCCTTCAGCGACGACGAAGCCCATCGCGCCGAAGATGGCGGCGACTTCTTCCATCACCTGGCTGACGGGGTGGATGCGGCCCCGCGCCCGCGCGGGCGGCGGCAGGGTGACGTCGAGGCGCTCCGCTGCGAGACGCTCTGTCAGCGCGGCGGCTTCAAGCTCGGCTTTACGGGCGGAGATCCCCTCCGCTATGCGGTCCCGCAAGCCGTTGAGCTTTGGACCCATCTCCTTGCGCTCGTCGGCGGTCATTCGCCCAAGCTCGCGCATCTTTAAGGAGACGGACCCTTTTTTGCCGAGCGTCGCCACACGGACAGTCTCAAGCGCCGCCTCGTCGGCCGCGCCCGCGATGTCCTTTGCGATGGCCGCTTCAAGCGCATCCAAATCGCTTAGCGTTTCACTCATAACGCCGCCCAGCCCGGTGGAACGGCCCGCCGCGAGGGGCGGGCTTCAAGGTCAAACCAACGCCGCTTCAGCTTGCTTGACGAGCGCCGTAAACGCTGCGGGCTCGCGCATCGCCAGATCGGCCAGCACCTTGCGATCGACCTCAATGCCGGCTTTCGACAAGCCGTTGATGAAGCGGCCATAGGTGAGCCCGTGTTCGCGAACCGCCGCGTTGATCCGTTGGATCCAAAGCGAGCGGAATGTCCGTTTGCGGGCTTTCCTGTCGCGATAAGCGTATTGGCCGGCTTTCTCGACCGCCTGGTTGGCGGTGCGGAACGTATTCTTGCGCCGGCCGTAATAGCCCTTGGCGGCTTTGATGACTTTTCTGTGGCGGGCGTGGGTGGTGACGCCCCGTTTGACGCGCGACATGCGGCGAACTCCTCTTCTTTATTCCGTAAGCGGACGCCCTAGAGCCGGGCGTGCGCGCCCCTAACGGGCGTAGGGCAAAAACAGCTTGACGATGCGCGCATCTGGCTCGGCGAGCGCCGCTGTGCCCCGCTTATTGCGGATTTGCTTCGGAGTGCGTTTGATCATGCCGTGGCGCTTGCCGGTCTGCGCGGCGAGGACTTTGCCCCGGGCGGTGACCTTGAAGCGCTTTTTGGCGCCGGATTTGGTCTTCATTTTGGGCATTTCGCTGTCTCCAATCGCGCGAGACGGAGGCCCGCTCGAAAGCGGACGCGTCAGATGCGCGTCTTTAGCAGATGCGCCGCCACGGCATACCCATATGGCCGGGCGGCGGTGAAGCGCGCGTTATACGCGATCGGCCGCAGAAAACAAGGCGCTCCGACCTCAAGCCACTGGCCCTAAACGTCTGGCCTCAAACGTCTGGCCTCAAGCCTTCGGTTGGAGCCGAATGGTCGAGGAGAGCAAGCGGCTGGCCTCCGACGCCCAGTCATGGGCCGCTGGGGGCTGCTCCAGCTCCTGATCCACCCACTGCGCCTCGCGCCGGGACCAGGCGGCC
>JBCDJH010000340.1:0-2671 GCA_038747965.1 Pseudomonadota bacterium | reverse complement strand
TTGGTCGAGGAAGAAAACACTGACGCAGGCGCCGTCGATACGCGGATCGAAGTCACGCTCCGAGAATTCGGTCCAGAACTCGTTCTTTCGATTCCTGTCCTCTGGTCTTCGAACACCGATGTTGACGCCACAATTCGCGTCACCGACGTCGCCTCGGGCGGATTGAGGTTTGCGATCTCCGAGCGCCGAAAAGAGGGCGGCGCATTTGCAGTCAGATCGCTCTCTGACGTACCCGCTACATTTGAAAGCCTGCTGATGGATTGGATCGGAAAGGACGATGCCGGTCAACGACTTTGACCTTGAGCGCACTTTACGGGGCGGCTTTTGAGAACATGGGCGCCAGATAAGTAGGGTTTTATGCAGAACAGAAACATTCTAGCGGCGACGTTTGCGATTCTCTTTCTCGAGGCATGCGCAACTACAGCCGAACAGTCTTCTATTTTAGGGCTCGGGTGCTCGAAGCCAAACACGGGCGTCGCCGTACGCGATCAGAATGCAACGGGCGCCCGCCTATATTACGTTAACGGACGGGTTATGCAGCATCGCGACCCTTGCGGCGCGCAGATCTTTGCGTTCGATGGCGCAAGACTGCGGAGTCATAATTTTCAGGGCGCCTCCATTTACTATTTCGATGGCGATACAGTCCGCTCATATAACGCCACAGGCGCGCCCCTCATCAACTTTGACGGTCGCACACTGCGCGCGTCGGTGCGGTCCGGCGCCGCTCTCTATTACTTTGACGGCCAAACGCTGCGCTACCGGAGTTCAGGCGGCGCGATTATTGCGTACTTCGATCGACCTGTTGAGCGTTGGGCGGCGATTGCAGTGCTTGCGGAAAAAGGGCTGATGCCGTCATGAGCGCTGACGATAAGCGGTTGCTCTTGGCGGAGCGGGTCGCGCGTTCAACGGGCTTCGCCCGGCGGCGCCGGCTTGGCGCATTGGCCTTAGCCGCGCTGGGCGTCGCTTGCGCCTGCGCCGGGCTGATTTCGTTCGAGCCGCCAGCTCACATCGTTTCAGAAACTGGATTTGCGCCGCATCGGCTGAAGGCGCTATCGATCATTCAGGTGAGTATACTGACGTTAGGCGCTGCGGCGCTCGGCTATTGGGCGACGCTCCGACTGGGCCTCTATTCCATTATTGTCGATGGAATCCCGCGCTTGAGCGCTTCGATGCTTGTCTTTCTTATTGTCGGCATGGGGGGCGGCGTTGCGTTTTGGGCCGTAGATGCGGCGCTCGTCAAACGCGTCCCGCTACTAGAGGCCTTTCAGTCAGCGCATGACGCTCAGCTAACGGGCCTGGAGGCGCTTGCGAACCCCATAATGCGGTTGGCGTATGGCGGCGTCACGGAAGAAATCCTTGTACGGTATGGTCTGTTCAGCGGTATTGCAGTGGCGGCCGGTATCCTACTCAAGCATAGGATGTCGGCCCTTGGGTTCGCAGCGATCCTGTCGTCGGCGCTTTTCGGCGTCGGCCACTTGCCGGCAATATTGGCGTTCGTTCCGGACGCGCCGACGCTATTTCTCATAAAGACCGTTGTTCTTAACACAGCCGTCGCTGCACTCTTTGCGATGGTGTTCGTCCTACATTCTCTGGAAGCGTCGATGGCGACCCATGCTGGGTTTCATTTAGCGCTTATGGCGTTGGGGCGGCTCTGAAGCCAGGCTCGTAAAGGAAGACGAATTATGATTGGTGCGGATAACTGGCGAAGACGTCTTGGCGTGTTGCTCATCTTATGTGCGGCAAGCGCATGCACGACCACAAAATCAATTGATACGGCCATTGCAATCAATGCGCAGCCCTGCGCGGTTTTTGAGGTTCTGGCGGACTTTGAACGCTATCCTGAATGGAACCCCTATCATATTCACGTCAACGGGGCTTTGGAGGTTGGCGCGCCGTTGGAGGTTCGAGTGTCTCGGCCCGATGGCAAGGTGGTCGATATCCCACATGTTCGCGTGCTGGAGATCGAGCCCTGCCGAACGCTCGTCTGGGGCGGCGGGGTTTCGGGCGTTTTTCGCGGAGAGCACAGATTTGACTTGGCGCCGGGGCCGGACGACGCCACTCAGCTGGCGCATACGGAGCGCTTCTCCGGAGTGTTCATTGGCTTTGCCGACCTACCCGTTGACGTCTTGACGCAAGGGTATGAGGAAATGAATGACGCTCTCAAATCCCATATCGAGGCGGCCGGGGCCGCCGAGACAACTCCGCTTCAATAAGGCGTGGCCGACGCTTCTTTCAAGCTGGTCCCGAACAACGAGCAATAGCGGGAGCTGCTTTGGACCCTCGGAGCGATGTTTGGATGACTTTTAAATCTTGGGCGCCTTTCCCTATAAGGGGTCGGAACGATATCTAGGATTAGGCTGTTTTCGTGTCTGAACCTTTTGCAAGTACAGCGCTTACGGCCTTGGTCTTTGACGTGTTGTCGGAGATCGACGCATCGCTGGTCCCCCCCGACTTCCAACGGCCCGACCCGTTCGCGAAAGCAGCCCATCTCGCCAGCCAAAAAGGCTCGCTCCTGGAGCACGCTTTCGAAGTCGGCGGCGCGAGGCCGCTTGTGGCGGTCGGGCGCGCGCTTGCAAGAGTGCAGGAGACGCCCGTTCTCCAGGTTCTCCTGAATTCGTCACAACCTTCAATCGTCGCTGAGAAGTGGGTCCGTCTGGAGGAGTATCATCAT
>JBCDJH010000339.1:0-2678 GCA_038747965.1 Pseudomonadota bacterium | reverse complement strand
GGCAAGGACCAGCAGCGGCTGGCCCTCGGCCACCTCGTCCCCGTCCTTCACCAGAAACTCCTGAATGATGCCGCCTTCCAGATGCTGGATCGTCTTACGGCTGCCGAGCGGACTGATGACGCCGGAGGCGATCGCCCCGCCGGCGAGCGGCGCAAAGGTCGCCCACGCCCCGAAAATCCCGAAGAACGCTGCGATGGCGACCGCGCAGACGAGGAATGGACGCTTCAAAACGCCGCCAAGGAAAAGGTCCGGCGCCTCGGCCTGGCCGTCTGAGGCTTTGATGGATCCAAGCTGCAGACCGCTCACGCCGCGCCTCCAGACTTCATTTGGCCAGATTTCGTTTGGTTAGAGAGATAGTCGCTGCGGACCATCTTCGGCGGTTTCGCGGCGCCGCCCCGCGCGCCGCCTCCGCCGCCAAGCTGGGCGAGCACCTGGTCGCGCTCGCCAAAGGCTTGGACCGCCCCATTCGTCATCAAAAGCACCTTGTCCACATGGACGAGCGCGGACGGGCGATGGGCGACCATCACCACCGTACAGCCTCGCGCTTTCACGGCGGCGATGGCGGACTGCAGCGCCTCCTCGCCCACCTGATCAAGGTTTGAGTTGGGCTCGTCCAACACGAGCAGCGTTGGTTCGCCATAAAGCGCGCGGGCGAGCCCCACCCGCTGCCGCTGACCGGCGGAGAGCGCGTCGCCCCGCTCGCCAATCGGGGTGTCGTAGCCCTGGGGCAGCCGCAGGATCAGCTCGTGCACGTCCGCGAGCTTCGCGGCGGCGATGACGGCGTCCGACTCCGGCGTCTGCATACGGGCGATGTTTTCCGCAACGGTGCCGGAAAACAGCTCAACATCCTGGGGCAGATATCCGAGATGCGGTCCAAGCTCCGCTTTGCTCCAATCACAGATGTCCGCCCCGTCGAGGCGCATATGGCCGACCGTCGGTCGGTAAACGCCGATGATGATGCGGCAGAGGCTGGTCTTCCCAGCGCCCGACGGGCCGATCACGCCCATCGCCTCGCCGGCGCCCAGCTGGAACGAAACATTGCGCAGGATCGGCTCCGACGACGCGTCGACCCGGAAGGAGATTTGCTCCGCGCGCAGAACGCCTTTCGGCGCCGGCAGCGCCATGCGCGGCGGCGGCGGCGGCGCGGCGCCCTAGAGATCCTGAACGCGGTTGAAGGCGGCCCGCTCGGCGACGCACTGCTTCCAAGCGCTGATGAGCTGCTCCATGGGGGCGAGCGCCCGGCCGAGCAAGATGGAGCCGGCGATCATCGCCCCGGGGGAGACCTCTCCCGCCAGCACGAGCAAGGCGCCAACGCCGAGTACGCCGACTTGCGCAAGCAGCCGCACAGCCTTGGACGCGCCGGTGATAATCCCGCCGCGATCGACGGCCGCGCCTTGCGCCGCCTGCGCCTGGGCCTCCGCAGCGCGCCAGCGATCCCGCAGCGCGCCGGTCATTCCGAGCGCCTCGATCACCTCAGCGTTGCGGTAGGTCGCCTCCAACCCCTGCAGCCCTCGGATTTGCGCCTGACCGCCCGCTTCGAGCCGCGAGCGGGTGAGACGCTCGTTGAGGACGCCAAGGACGCCGAGGGCCACCGCGGACACAAACGCGAGGACGCCGAGCCAAGGATGGACGATCCCAACAAACAGAATAAACAGCGGGGCCCAGGGCGCATCGAACAGGGGCATCACCCCCTGGCCCGCCAGGAACGATTGGACCTGCTTCAAATCGCGCACCGGCTGCGCGCCGACGCTTTGTCCCGCTCGGCCGCCTTCCAGGCTAAGCCGGAGCGAGCCCTCCATCACCGGCCCGCCGGCGGCGTTCGCAACCCAGGCCCCGATCCGGGAGAGCGCCCACAGCCGCATCGCGTCCAAAACGCCGAGGACGATGAGGGCGAAGACGACAATTAACGTCAGATACAGCAGCGTCTCGGTGCGCCCGCTGGCGAGCACCCGGTCGAATAGCTGCATCATGTAGAGCGGCGACGAGAGGAGGAGCAGGTTGAGAAAACAGCTCACGACGCCGACGGCGATGAGCCCGGATTTCGCCTGCGCCAACGCCTCCGACAACGCCGTCGCAGGCGCCTCGCCGATATGTTTCAGCTGTCGGTGCGCCGCCAAACCTTCAACTCCCAGTGACTTACTGTGAACGGACCGAACCGGCTACGCGTCGCCGCGGGGCCCACGATTGCCGAGCAGCTCATCGAAATAGGCGATCGTCTTGGTGAGACCGTCGCGCAACGGCACCGTCGGCGCCCAATCAAGATGTTGTTTGGCGAGCGTGATGTCCGGCCGGCGCTGCTTGGGATCGTCGGCGGGCAGCTCCTCGAAGGCGTGCTTCGACTTTGAGCCCGTCAGCTCGATCACCTGCTCGGCCAACTCCTTAATCGTGAACTCGCCGGGATTGCCGAGATTGATCGGCCCCGTGATCTCCTCATCGGAGTTCATCAAACGGACAAAGCCGTCGATGAGATCGTCGGCGTAGCAGAAGGAGCGCGTCTGCGAGCCGTCGCCGTAAATCGTGATGTCTCGGCCTTCAAGCGCCTGGACGATGAAGTTGGAGACGACGCGTCCGTCGTTCGGATGCATGCGCGGCCCGTAGGTGTTGAAGATCCGGGCGACTTTGATCTGCAATTTGTGTTGCCGGTGATAGTCGAAAAACAGCGTCTCCGCGCAGCGCTT
>JBCDJH010000338.1:0-2691 GCA_038747965.1 Pseudomonadota bacterium | reverse complement strand
GTTTTTCCGTCTTTTCCCGGGCGGCCGGCTACGGCTCTGTGGGGATCGTCGGGCAGTTTCAGGCGTCCCGGGCTGGATCGAGCGTCATCGACCAGATTGAGGATGTGGAGGCGGTGGAGCGCATCGACGCCATCGCCGCTGTGGAGGATATCGACTGCCTCTTCATTGGGCGGATTGATTTGACGGTGGCGCTCGGCGCGGACACTCCGGCGCACCCGTCCGTGGTCGAAGCGGTGGAGCGCATCTGCGCCGCGGGCGCCGCCGCCGGCCGCGCGATTGGCATGTTCGTAGGCGATCTTCAGGAGATCCCCCGGTGGCGTGCGGCGGGGGCGAGCCTTTTCCTTCTGAAGTCGGATCAGGCGTTTCTGTTAGAAGGCGCGCAGGGTCTTCGCGCCGCCTTCGATGGGGCCGGTTAGGCCGTCTCCAATGGCCAGTTTTCAATCGTGTCCTTAAACGCTGACAGCCACGCGTTCGTCTGCGCGCCGTCGAGCACGCGGTGATCGATACTGAGGGACACATACGCCATCGGGCGGATTTGCATGGCGTCGACGCCGTCCACCTCGCGCACCACCACGCGTTTCTCTAGCTTCCCCACGCCTAAGATCGCGGATTGCGGCTGGTTGATAATGATCGGCGCCGCAATGAGTGAGCCGGACGTGCCGTGATTTGAGATGGTGAAGGTGCCGCCGCGCACGTCGGCCGGCGCGAGACGGCTAGCGCGCGCCTTCTCCGTCAGCTCTTGCAGTTCCTTGGAGATGCCGAAGAGCGACAGGGCGCCGGCGTCTTTCACGACGGGGACGATCAGGCCCTTTTGGCCGAGCGCGACGCCGACGCCCACATTCACCGCGTCGAAGACTTCGATGCAGTCCTCTTTCCACGCACCGTTCACCGTTGGCGCGGCGGCCATGGCCTGAACGCTCGCTTGAATGAAATAGGTCGTATAGGTGAGCTTCACGCCGCGCTTTTCAAACGCCGCCTTGTGGCGGGCCCGGTGCGCCTGGATCGCGCTGAAATCGACTTCGAAAACGGCCGTCACATGCGGCGCCTGCGACAGCGACTGCGCCATATGATGGGCAATGCTGCGCCGCATCCCATCATGGGGAATGCGGGTCGACCCGTCGCCGGCGGAGGCTCTGACGAAGACGTCGCTTGCGTCAAAGGACGGCGTCGGACCGTCCATCGGGGCTGCTGGCGTCGCCGCGGGCGGCGTCGGTCGTTCAGCCAGAAACGCCTCTATGTCGGCGCGCGTCAGCCGGCCGTCTTTGCCGGTGCCGGAGATTTCGGCGGGATCGAGCGCGTGTTCGGCGATAAGCCGCCGAACGGACGGCGAGAGCCGGTGTTCCCGTGTCGCCTCGGCTGAGCACGTCGCCGCCGCCGGGCCTGGCGCGGTGTTCGGCGCCTGCTCTGGCGCAGCAGCCTCGGCGGACGGCGTCTCGGCGCGGGCTGAACTGTCGGCGTCAGTGCCGACGGCTATCCGTCCCAAAACGGCGCCAGGCTCGGCTTCGGCGTCAGCGTCCAGAGCGATCTCCCTCAAGACCCCGGAGGCGGGAGCGGGCACCTCAACCGCCACTTTGTCGGTCTCCAGCTCAACAAGCGGCTCGCCCTCCGCGATGCTCTCGCCGACGCTTTTCATCCAACTTTTGACGACGGCTTTCGTGCCCTCCTGTTCGATAGGGGCGGCGACGTCGATCAGTGTTTCAGACATGCGATCCCCCTCAAAAGGCGCAGAGTTCGTCGATTTTGGCCGCGATGGCGTCAGCGCCCGGCACGGCGGCGTCGAGCAGAACGGGATTATGCGGGCTCGGAATATCTGGCATCGTTAAGCGGGCGACGGGCGCATCCAAATCCAAGAACCCTTCATCGGCGACGACCGCGGCGATCTCAGCGCCAAAGCCCGCCGTGCGCAGATCTTCATGCACGATGATGCAGCGGTGGGTTTTGGCGACGGAGGCGAGCACTGCGTCTTTATCCCAAGGCGAGAGCGTGCGCAGATCCAGAACGTCGCCCGTGTGCGCCGATGCGGCCAGCGCGGCCTCGCAGCGCTCCACCATTGCGCCCCAGGCGACGAGCGTCACATCGGTTCCCTCCATGGTGCGGCGGGCCCGGCCGAAAGGAAGGGCGTAATCATCGCCTGGATAGGCCCGGCGCGCCCAAGCGGCGTCGAGCATCGCGCGGTGCTCCAGGAACATCACGGGGTCGTCCCCGCGCAAGGCGGCGCGCAGGAGGCCCACGGCGTCTTCCGCGTTGGAGGGCGCCGCCACTTTCCAGCCCGGGGAATGCACGAATTGCACTTCGTTTGTTTGGCTATGCCAGGGATCGCCGCATTTAAAGAAGCCGATGGGCATACGGACGACCATGGGCGCGGCGAATCGGTTGTTCGTCCGCCAACGCATGGTGCCGCAATCGTTGATTTGCTCAACGGCGGGATCCGCGTACTTCCGGAACTGGATTTCCGGCACGGGAAGGAGGCCGGCGATCGCCATGCCCACCGCGCGCCCGATGATGCCTTCCTCCGATAAGCTTGTGTCGAACACGCGGTCGGCCCCGTGCTTTTCCTGCAAGCCGAGCGTTACGGCGTGAACGCCGCCTTTCGGTCCGATGTCTTCTCCGAACACGGCCATGCGCGGGTTGACGGAGAGTTCATGATCGAGGGTGCGGCGAATGGCGGTCGCCATATTGAGGCGAGCGCCT
>JBCDJH010000337.1:0-2698 GCA_038747965.1 Pseudomonadota bacterium | reverse complement strand
CTAGAGCCGTTTGCGTCTGACATGAGTCAGTTCAGAGGTCGCAAACGGCTCTAAGTCTTTGTTTGCGCGAATTGCGGACGCGAAACCGGTGAGCCACTTGTCCTGCAATTCACTCTGGGCGATTGGCCCGTTCGCCTCGCAGCCGGCGGCCAACGGACCTTAAGACCACGCCTTGATGACGCGGTGGTTTGTGGTGCGGACGGCGGGACTCGAACCCGCACGGCCTACGGCCTCCAGATTTTAAGTCTGGTATGTCTACCAGTTCCATCACGTCCGCCCTGAAATCCGGCGCTGGGCCGCAATCCCCTAGAGCAAGGGCTGCGCCCTAAGGGTTTTTCCGTATACATCTCTCCTAAGGCGTACGGACAGCCTGTCCGCCGCGTTCGCCAATTCCGCCTCGTTCTCTGACATGGTCCGCGCGAACGGCGGCCGCCGGGACGATGTTGCGTCGTTTAGGAGAATGGTTGGGGGATCGCAAGGACGGGACGTCGCGGGCGCCGCTCAAGCTATCCGCTCCGCCTCGCCGCCAAGGCGGGACAGCGCCGCCTTAACAGCGCTGGCGGCCGCCTCGACGCGCGCCGCATCTTCGCCCCGGACCACGACGGAGACCCGGGGCCCGTCCGGCCCGTAGCTCGGGTAGCTGCCAAGCGAGACCTCGCTCTCCGCGGCCTGGATCTCACCAAGCGCCGCCGCGATGTCCCCCTCCCGCAAGTCGCAGCGGAGCGTGACCGATGTTATCGGAACGCCCCCGCGAATCCGACCGTCGAGGTTATCAAGCATCGCTTGCATGATCCGCGGGACGCCAGCCAGCACGAAAACGTTCTCAATCTGGAAGCCCGGCGCCGCGCTCACAGGGTTGTCGATGAGGATGGCGCCTTCGGGCGCCCGCGCCATCCTTCGGCGCGCCGGGTTCAGCTTATCGGCGCCGAGCGCGGCCTCCAGGCGCCGCAGGGCTTCAGCGTTCTCTAAAAGGCGCGCGCCCACCGCCGCGGCCACGGCGTCGGCGGTGATGTCGTCATGGGTGGGGCCGATGCCGCCGGTGGTGAAGACATAGTCATAGGCGGCGCGCAGCGCGTTCAAGCCGGCGACAATCGCCGCTTGATCGTCGGCGACCGTGCGCGTCTCGCGCAGCCGAACGCCCCGGGCGGCCAGCCAATTGGCGATCGCGTGGGTGTTTGTGTCCTGGGTCCGGCCCGACAGGATTTCATCGCCAATAACCAGAATGGCCGCCGTGACGGCCGCGCCTGAAGGCGAAGCGGACGTATCGTTTTCCAAGGAACGGTCCTTCGGCGCGACGCCGCGGCGTCCGCGGCTTTTCATTGCTGTCGATCGATGCCATAGCGCGTTTTATGGAGCTTCCCAAACCCCTGGCGCCCGGCCGGCTCGTGCGCCGCTACAAGCGTTTTCTGGCGGATGTGGCGCTTGATGAGAGCGGTGAGGTGGTCACCGCCCACTGCCCCAATCCCGGTGCCATGATGGGCGTCGCCCCGGAAGGCGCGCCCGTCTGGCTGAGCCGTCATGATCACCCCTCTCGGAAGTTGAAATACACGTGGCGGCTTGTGGATGTGGATGGCGGGCTTGTGGGCGTCGACACCTCCGCGCCCAACAAGATCGCCGAAGAGGCCATCGCCGGCGGGCGCGTCGCTGAGCTTCAGGGCTACGCGGAGCTGAAGCGCGAGGTGAAGTACGGCAAGAACAGTCGCATCGACATCCTTTTGAGCGATCCCGAACGGGCGCCTTGCTATGTGGAAGTGAAGAACGTCCATTTGATGCGCTCGTTCGGGCTGGCGGAGTTCCCAGACTGCGTGACCGCCCGCGGCGCGAAGCATTTGGAAGAGCTTGGCGATATGGCGGAAGCGGGGGCCCGCGCCGTGATGTTATTCGTTGTTCAACGCTCCGACTGCCGCCGCTTCTCCCTCGCCGGCGACATCGACCCCAAATATGCTGAGGCGTTCGCGCGCGCTGTTAAACGCGGCGTTGAGGCCATATGTTACGATTGCGCTCTGTCGGAAGACGCAATCGTCTTGCGGCGCGCTTTACCGATTGATGTGTAAGAGGGCGCGTTTAGCGCGCCAGGACGCGAGGCGGAATGACCTACAGTCCGGCTTTTGAGAAACCTGACGGCCTTGGCCAGCCCGGTCCCCAAACAGCGGGACGACCCGCCGGTCCGTCGGGCTCGGTAACCCGCGCCGCAGATTTCTCGGGCATGCGCGCCGCCGGCCGCTTGGCCGCCGAATGCCTCGATATGCTGACCCCTCATGTGCAGCCAGGGATCACCACAAACCAGCTCGACGCTTTGGCTTACGAGTTCGTTCTCAGTCACGGCGGCGTGCCCGCGTGCCTTGGCTATCGGGGCTACACAAAGACGATCTGCACCTCAATCAATCACGTTGTGTGTCACGGCATCCCAGCGGCGAAAGCGCTGCGGGATGGCGACATCGTCAATATTGACGTGACGGTGGTGGTCGATGGATGGCACGGCGACACCAGCCGCATGTATATGGTGGGCGCGCCCCGCGTGAAGGCGAAGCGCCTCGTCGATCTGACGTTCGAGGCCATGTGGAAAGGCATTGACGCGGTGCGTCCCGGCGCCACCACTGGCGATATCGGCGCGGCCATCCAAACCTATGTGGAAGCCGCCGGAAGCTCCGTGGTGCGCGATTTCTGCGGGCACGGGCTTGGCCTCGCCTTTCATTCG
>JBCDJH010000336.1:0-2701 GCA_038747965.1 Pseudomonadota bacterium | reverse complement strand
GCGTGGCAGGCGGCGGCCGGTGGGCTGAGACAGCTCCGCCCGGCCTCCTTTGCGTCCGCTTAGGGCCACTTCGCTTCGGGCGGCAGCGAACTCAGAATTGAAGTCACGTTGCCGCCGGTCTGCAGGCCGAATTGAGTGCCGCGATCGTACAATAGGTTGAACTCAGCATAGCGCCCGCGCTGGATCAGTTGGAGCTCCCGCTCCTCGGCCGTATGGGCCGCATCCATGCGCTTTTCGACGAGCGGCGGGTAGGCGTCCGCGAACGCTGACCCGATGTCCTGCGTGAAGGCGAAATCCGCCTCCCAATCGCCCGTATCGTGGCGATCATAGAAGACGCCGCCCACGCCGCGCGGCTCATTCCGGTGCGGCAAGAAGAAGTACTCGTCGCACCACGCTTTGAAGCGTTCGTAGTAGGCCGGATCATGGCGGTCGCAAGCGGCTTGGAACGCCGCATGGAAAGCGACGGCGTCTTCGTGGGCTTCATCGCGGTAAGCCGGCAGCATCGGGTTGAGATCGCCGCCGCCCCCGAACCAGCTGCGGGTGGTGACCACCATCCGTGTGTTCATATGAGCCGAGGGCGCATGGGGATTGCGCGTGTGGGCGATCAGCGAAACGCCGGAGGCCCAAAAGCGCGGGTCTTCCGCTGCGCCTGGGATCTTCTGACGGAAATCCTCGCTAAATTCGCCATAGACCGTTGAGACATGAACCCCGACTTTTTCGAACACGCGGCCGCCGGTCATCAGCGCCATCACGCCGCCGCCCATATCCGGTTCGTCCGCTTTCTGCGCCCGGGACCAGGGCGTGCGCTCAAAGCGAAAAGCGCTGGCGCCTTCCACCCCGGCCGCTGCGGCGGCTTTATCCTCCAAAGCCTCGAAAGACGCGCAGATACGATCGCGCAGGGTCTCGAACCAGGCCTTCGCGCGGCCCTTTCGCTCTTCAATATCGACGGCGTCGGTCATGGGCGGACTCTCCTCTCTCGCAGCACGATCGCGCATTCCCAGCGCGTTTATGACAGGCTTAAGCCATCTGTGCGCCCATGAAAGGCCCCAACCTGCCGCAGCGCTTCGCCAAGCACAATCGCCGCCGCGACCGCGATGTTGAGGGAGCGTGCGGCGGGCGCCAACGGAATGCGCACCCGAGCGTGCGCCCGGGCGTGCACCTCTGGCGGCGCGCCCGCGCTCTCCCGGCCGAGCAGCAAAACGTCGCCCTGGCGAAACTGAAAATCCACGTGAGACCGATCGCCTTTGGTGGTGAGCAACACCACCCGTTCGCCCGCCGCCGTAACAGCGCTGTCGAACGCCGTCCAGCCGTCATAGAGGCGGAGCCGCGAGGCGTCCCCATAGTCCATGGCGGCGCGGCGGAGATCTTTGTCGCTAAAGGGAAACCCGCATGGGCCGATCACTTCAAACGGCGTTTCGAAACACGCGGCGAGACGGATCAGAGCGCCCACATTTCCTGCAATATCCGGCTGGTAGGCGACCAATCGCATGCTACTGAAAGCTCTCATTAAACTCGCCCCGCCAATCTTGCGTCGCTAGGCCGCATCGAATCAGATTGATCGGATAGGTGGCGCTCACGGGTTTCATTCTATATCCGTCGGCGAGCTGATGCGGAGCGACGACGCCCTAGCAGAGGCGCAGAACACAAGAGAGCGATATGGCAACGATAAGCGCGGACGACGAAACCCCTACACGGCGCGACTTTATCCACATTTGGGCCGCAGGCGCCGCGGCGGTTGGGGCTGGCGCCGTCGCCTGGCCTTTTATCGATCAAATGAACCCTGACGCGAGCGTTCTCGCGCTCGCCTCGGTCGAGGTCGACCTGAGCGCTGTCGAAGTGGGGCAAGGCATCAAGGTGACCTGGCGCGGCAAGCCCGTGTTTATTCGCCGCCGCACAGCGGCCGAAATCGAAGAGGCGAAAGCCGTTGAACAGGGCGATCTGAAGGATCCGCAGACCGACGACGAACGCGTCATCGAAGGACCGAACGGCGCGCTTCAAAGCGAATGGCTGGTGCTTGTCGGGATCTGCACCCATCTCGGCTGCGTTCCGCTCGGCACGTCAGACGGTGAAAGCAAGGGCGATTACGGCGGATGGTTTTGCCCCTGCCACGGCTCGCACTACGACACGTCGGGCCGGATCCGGAAGGGACCGGCGCCGGGGAACCTGGAAGTTCCCGAATACGCATTCCTAAGCGACACGCGCATCAAGATCGGTTGATCACTCCCAAAGAGGAAACAGTAAAATGAGCGATCACGCTTCGACTTACACGCCCTCGACGGGCGTCGAGAAATGGCTGGACACTCGGCTGCCGATTGTTCGCCTGGCCTACGATTCGTTTGTTGATTTCCCAACGCCGAAGAACCTGAACTACTGGTACACCTTCGGCGGAATTCTGACGGTTTGCCTGATCGTCCAAATACTCAGCGGCATCGTGCTGGCGATGCACTACACCGCGCACGTGAACCATGCATTTGAAAGCGTCGAACACATCATGCGCGACGTGAATTATGGCTGGCTCATCCGCTACATGCATTCGAATGGCGCGTCGATGTTCTTCATCGCCGTCTACCTGCATATGTTCCGCGGACTGTATTACGGCTCCTACAAGGCGCCGCGAGAGGTATTGTGGATCCTTGGCGTCGTCATCTTCCTGTTGATGATGGCCACCGCCTTTATGGGCTATGTGCTGCCTTGGGGTCAG
>JBCDJH010000335.1:0-2703 GCA_038747965.1 Pseudomonadota bacterium | reverse complement strand
GTGCGCGATCAGGCGGTTCACCCCTTGCCGTTGCCTACCTATCCGTATACGGCACGCCTCGACAAGAGGATGCATTTCAATGATTTCCGCGATGCGCTCCGGAAACACGTTGAAGCCGCCGACTTGGGTGGCCTTATCGCGGCGCCCCATTAGGCGAAAACTGCGCGGCGTATCCCAAACGAGGTCGTCCATACTCTCAACGACATACTCACCCCCATCCGCTCGTACACGAATGAGACTGGTTGAACGCTCCGGATCTGGGCAATCCTCGTTGCGCCGCCACGCGTCAAAGAGGCGAAACGGCTCCGAATGGGCGTATCGCCAACCGATGAGCCCCGTCTCCGTGGCGCCGTAAAGCTCGCGAAAAGCGCCGAGGCCAAGGGCCTCTAGAAGCTCCGGCAAGTCTGGAGACATCGGCTCGCCAAAGCAAACGCCCATCACATTATCGGGCATACCGCCCAACGTTTGCGCGAGGTAGCGCCACAAGGTGGGCGTCGCGACGATCAAATCGCCAAAGCTCAACTTCTGCCGAAGCACTTCCGGCGGCGTCGCCCGCGCGTGCACGGTCTCCAAGCCCTGCAACTGCGCGGCAATGACCGTGATTGCGAAACCAAAGATGTTGTGGGACGACACCAGCGAGATGATCCGCCGACGCCCGTGCAGCAGAGACGCTGCGGCGCATGCGTCTTGATAGATTTCATCGGCCGGATGCCGACACACTTTAATAGCGCCGTCGCCTGCGACCGTGGTGAAGCCGAACTCCGTCAGATGCCGATTGACGCCGCCATGCAGGCGCTCGCCCCAATCGGCGAACCGATCGCCTGGTTTTGGCGAAATGACGCTGGCGTCGGCGCCGTAGAACTGGGCTGCGCGCTGGGCGCAAGCCTTGGTTTGCTCGTCCGTCAGCCCAAGGCCGCCAGCGCCGATAGGCGTGTCTGCGGACCATTCAGAAATCGTGAGAAAATCGACATGTTTCTTAAAGCGCTGTCCAAGCTCCTCGGCGGTGCAGGCGATTATCGTATCGACCACATGGGAGCGTGCGAATTCAAAACCCTTCATGAATGGACGGCGCCCTCAGGAGCGCTCACATGCGCGGCGTACTTCATAACCAACTCCTCAAACACTGGCGGCGGGGCCCGGCCGGGCGCGCCATCGATGCTGGCGATTGGCCGCAACCCAATCAGACTGTTCGTCAAAAAGCAAAAGGCGGCGCGCGCTTCCTCCGGAGTGAGCTGCGTCTCACGCGTCTCAACGCCCATTCCTCGGGCGATTTCGAGGAGCCGGCGTCGCACGACGCCCGGCATGGCGCCGTCCTCGACACGGGGCGTCGCCATAACGTTGTCGCTGAGAGTGAAAAGATTGGCGGCGCTCGCGCAGGCGAGGCCGCCGCGTGGGTTGAGCAATAGGGCCTCATCAAACCCGCCCCCCCGCGCCTCCTGAAGGGCTGCAATATTGTCGACGTAGGACAACGTCTTGAAACGGGCGCTCGGCGCGCCTGGATGACGTTGTATAGAGACAATAGACGCGTCAACGGGATCAAAGGGCGCCTCGCCCACGGGGTTGGCGACGACGAGCAGCAAGGGCGCGGCGTCTTCCGGCGGCGAGAGGCCCCGCGCGCCCTCGCCGCGACTAAGCGTGATGCGCACAGCTGCGCGGCCCGTGGGACCCGAATTGGTCGAGGCCGTCTCGCGGCACGCCGCTTCGATCGCTTCGGACGAAGCGGGGATTTTCAAGCGGAGGTAGCTGGCCCCGTCGCGCATGCGCTCAAAATGGGCGGAGAAATCAACGAGCCGCCCGTCCACCCACAACAACGTCTCAAACAGGCCGTCGCCGAGCAGGAAACCGCGATCGCGTACGCCAATGACGGCGTCCGCTAACGGAACAAAAGCGCCGTTCATCCAAACGCGCATGCCGGCCTCCCACCCTCATCCGCGACCGCCAAGAACCGTTGCAGCAGCTTTGAGCCGTCCGGGCTCAGAACGGACTCCGGATGAAACTGAACGCCCAAGAGAGGGCGGCTTTGATGGCGCACCGCCATAACTTCGCCTTCCTCGCTCCACGCGCAGGCGACGAGCGGACCGCCAGGCGCCGGCTCCGCAATCAATGAATGGTACCGCGCCATGGAGAACGGGTTCGCGAGCCCGTCAAACCATGCGCACCCGTCATGGCGGATAAGACCCGCTTCTCCGTGAAGGGGCCGGCGCGCCCGGCGCACCTCTCCGCCGAAAGCCTCGACGAGACACTGATGGCCGAGACAGACGCCCAACATGGGTACGGAATGTGACAGTTGGCGAATGATCTCGGCGGAGGCGCCGGCGTCGCTTGGCCGGCCAGGTCCCGGCGAAAACACAATGGCGCGCGGCGTCAACTCAGCCGCGCCGCGTCCATCGATTGCATCGTTCCGCACCACACAGGTCTCTTCGCCAAGCTCGCGAAAATAGCGCGCTAGGGTCTGAACGAAGGAATCGTAATTGTCGATAACCAAGATCACGACGGCAGCGCCCGGGCCCCAGGCGCGCCGCGCCCTTCGCCGCACAACAGTTGGAGCGCCGCCTCGAAAGCCGCCGCTTTATGCTCCGTTTCGAGATACTCCGCTTCTGGATCTGAGCGCGCCATGACGCCGCCGCCGACACCGAACGAAGCCGCCCCTCCGGTGGGATCTTGACGCACCGTCAGCGTCCGAATGGCGACGTTGAACTCCGC
>JBCDJH010000334.1:0-2729 GCA_038747965.1 Pseudomonadota bacterium | reverse complement strand
GTCGGGTTCGACCACATGGTCGTCGCGTTGGTCTCATACTTAACACCAGCGTCGATTGACGGGGCTGAGTCCAGAATGGGCGACGCTGGGCCTGCGTAACCAAAAGGCGCTCTCAGTACGACAAGCGTTTCGCCCGACGACATTTTATCCGCATACTTCTTGGCGGCCGTAGCGTAGACGCCAGCCTGTTGAAGTCGGGCCGCCGTCGTCTCGGCACTTTCGCCAATGGCGGTCTCGCCGCCTTCGAAACCCGTTTGCGACGGCTTGCCGATTACGTCGATTAGTTCATCCTCATACCCCATCTCCTTCAGCTTTTCGGCGACAGCTGAAGCGTCGGCGTTCGTTTGGTACAGGCGCGTCATTACTGTTGGCATATGGTTCTCCTCTTCGGATTTTGTTCGCTCCGAGGGCTCACGGCGCGGGCGCTGGCGCCGTCAAGGCCTCGGTAGTGAAACCCAAAACAGCGTATGTCGGTGGTCGATAACCCACAACATAGATTTGGACCGGGCCGCGACCAACAAATACGGCGTTCCATGCAAGGGATTTAGAGCGGAAGAGAGCGCGCGTTCGGCCCGTCGAGGTTGTAAGCGCCGACCGATATGAAACTTAACTGCCAATTAGACTTGACACTTGCAAGCGTCAGTTTGGCGTGACATTATGACGCCTGCGCATATCACCTCAGTCCCCACGCGGCCGTGAAGTGGGGGAGTCGGCTGTCGCAAGCGCGGCGTCGGCTCATGCGTGGTCGGCCGGCAGGGGGCAGTCCAAGTTTGCGCGCCTGTCAACAGCACTGAGCCTATGGGGTCGGCGGCGGGCAAGGATCGCTCAGCAGGCCCCTCTGAAATAGAGATCAAAAGGAGCGGATAAGCATGAGCGACCCGGAAAAGGTGTTTCCGACCGGGCTTACACTGTCGGAAGCGGAAGAGTTACACAGTCAACTGATTGACGGCACGCGCATCTTCGGCGTGGTGTCGTTGCTCGCCCACGTCTTGGTGGCTGTCGCCACGCCGTGGCTCGGTTAAGCGGAGGTTGAGGACATGATCAATTCTCGGATGTGGCTGGTCGTGAACCCCACGGTCGGCCTACCGCTTCTCCTAGGCGCGGTCGCCCTCGGGTCATTCTCCGTTCACGTGGCGATCACCACCAACACCACGTGGGTGAAGGATTTCCTGTCTGGCCGTGAAATGGGCAGCACCGACGCGGCGGCGGCCGCGGCGACCGCTGCGCTCGAAGGCGCCAGCATCACGATCGATCGGTCGGCTTCTGGCGAAGCGCAATCGGCGGAGATCGTTCTGGAAGACGGACGCGTCGGCAAGATCGTCTTTGAGGATACGGCTTCCGCTGATGTCGCGGACGCCGCGAAGCCACTCACGCTAGCGTCAGGCGACGCCTAAACAAATAGCCGCCTCGTGACGGAGCGGCGGTTCCTTTTACGCAGCCGGCTTGCTGTGCGTTCATAGGGAACCGCCGACCGCATCTCGGCGAACCATAGGCGCGAAAAAGATGATGTTGACCCGGTATAGGCAATTTGCGGTCAACAAGATCGCCACCTTGGGGCCGCGCGTGGTGCCGTTCGCTGACGCCGCGACGGAGGACCTTCCGCTCGGCCGTCTGCTGCGGTTGTCGCTTTTTCAGTTTACCGTCGGGATGGCGTTCGTCCTTCTGGTCGGAACGCTCAACCGCGTGATGATCGTAGAGTTGGGGGTCCCCGCGTCGATCGTCGGCGCCATGGTCGCGCTGCCCCTCGTTTTCGCACCGCTTCGGGTGCTGATTGGTTTTCGATCCGACATTCATGTTTCAGCCCTCGGTTGGCGACGGGTGCCGTTCATTTGGCGCGGCTCCATGTACCAGTTCGCCGGCTTCGCCATTATGCCTTTCGCGCTCCTTGTTCTATCTGGCTACATGGAGGCCGCCACAGCGCCCGCCTGGATCGGGATCGCCAGCGCCGCGGTGGCGTTTCTACTTGTTGGGGCAGGGGCCCACATGGTCCAAACCGTGGGCCTCGCGCTTGCTACTGATCTTGTGCCGCCCAAGAACCAAGCCAACGTTGTTGGGCTGATGTACGTCATGCTTCTCGTTGGCATGATGGTGAGCGCCCTTATCTTCGGCGTGCTTCTTACCGACTACACGCCCGGCAAATTGATCCGCATCATTCAGGGCGCCGCCGTCCTCACGCTTGTCTTAAACGTTACCGCCCTTTGGAAACAGGAACCGCGCGATCGCACCCGCGCGGCGTCGGCTGCGCCGAGCGAGGATTTCCGTCAGGCCTGGCGAACTTTCACGACTGGCGAAGCGGCCACCCGCCGGCTTCTGGTTATAGGTCTCGGAACCATGGGGTTCGGGATGGCGGACGTCTTGCTTGAGCCATATGGCGGTGAGGTGCTGGGGCTGTCGGTTGCGGCGACCACGCGGCTCACGGCGACATTCGCTATTGGCGGGCTCATCGGCTTCTCTCTGGCGTCTCGGATTTTGAGCCGCGATGGCTCAGACCCGATGCGCTTCGCTCTGTCGGGCCTCGCCGCCGGCGTGCCCGCCTTCGCTGCTATTGTCGCGTCGGGTTCGTTTCAGTCCGTTCCGCTGTTCATTTTCGGAACACTGCTCGTCGGTTTTGGTGCGGGCGTGTTCGCACACGGAACATTGACTGCGACCATGCGTTCAGCGTCTCGGCAGCAAACCGGGCTAGCGCTCGGCGCGTGGGGCGCTGTGCAGGCCACGTCGGCGGGGCTGGC
>JBCDJH010000333.1:0-2730 GCA_038747965.1 Pseudomonadota bacterium | reverse complement strand
GCGCTCCTTTACGGCGACGCTGAAGGAGATGTTCGGAGACGCGGATGTGGTGCACTACCATGGCAGCGGCTCCGCGCCGTTGGCCCTGCTCGCGCGGCTCGCAGGCAAAAAAACGGTGGTCACCGTTCATGGTCGCGATTGGCAGCGCCGTAAGTGGAACGGGTTCGGCCAGTGGTTCCTGAAGATGGGCGAGCGCGCCGCCGTTCGCGTGCCGCACCGCACGATCGTCGTCGGCCGCGAATTGAAGCGCGCGCTCGATAAAGAATATGGCGCGGACGTCACCTACATCGCCAATGGGGCCGAAGCGCAGCCGCACCGGGAGCCGGACCGCATCAAGGCGTACGGCGTCAATGGCGGCGACTACATTCTTTTCTTGGCGCGGCTTGTGCCCGAAAAACAGTGCCACGTGCTGGTGGACGCCTATCGCCGGATCGCCGACAAAAAGGGCGTGAAGCTGATCGTCGCCGGTCCCGAGTGGCATTCCAAGGACTATGTGGAGACGTTGCACGCCGCCGCCGAGGGCGACCCGAACGTCATCTTCACCGGCGAGGTGGATGAGGAGACGCTTGAAGAGCTTTACTCGAATTGCATCTCCTATGTGCTGCCGTCAGAGGTTGAGGGCATGTCCCTCTCGCTGTTGACCGCCATGGCGTTCGGCGCCTGCATCATCGCCAGCGACATTCCGGCCAACGCTGATTTGGCGGAGGGCTGCGGCGTTCTCTTTCCGGTCGGCGACGTAGAGGCGCTGAAAGCGGCCCTCGAAGGCGTGATCAACGATCCGGACCGCGCGGCCGAGCTGCGCCGCTTAGCGCTCGCCAAAATGAACGCCGAGTTTGATTGGGATCGTGTCACGGGCCAGTGGGGCGTTGTGTATGATGAGCTATGCAGCGGCAAGCGGGCCGATCCCAGCTTCGCCGACGCGGGGCCCGGCTACGAGTCAAGCTGACGCGCAAGGTCGCGGCCTAAGCCGCGGCCTCGGCCGCTGCTCTGGCTGCGGCGCGCGTCCGGGGGAACGATGCGCATTCTGATTGCGAACTACCGCTACTTCGTCTCCAGCGGTCCGGAGCGATATCTGTTTAACGTCGTTCCGCGGCTGGAGGCGCTTGGCCACCAGGTCGCCCCGCTATCGGTGCGCTACAGCCTCAATCAGCCATCGGATTATGAACGCTACTTCGTTTCGCCGCTTGCGGGCGAAGACGCCGTTTATTTTGACGACCATAAGAAAACGCCGGCGACCATCGGCAAGACGTTGGCGCGGCTGTTTTACTCCAAGGAGGTCGAGACGGCCGCGGAGCGTCTGGTCGCCGATTTCAAGCCGGACGTCGCCTATGTGCTCTACTACTTGAGAAAGATGTCGCCGTCCTTGCTTGTTGGGCTCAAGAAACAAGGCGTTCCCATCGTCGTGCGCCTGTCCGACTACGGTATGTTCTGCCCAGAACATCACTGCCTGAGGGACGGGGCGCCGTGCACGCTTTGCCTTGGCGGCGATCTGACCCATAGCGTGCGGAACAAGTGCCTCAAGGGGAGCCGCGTCGTCTCCGCGCTCGATGCGGCGGCGACCATGTTCCATCGCTGGCGCGGCTACTTCAATCTAATTGATGCGTTCATCGCCACCAACGATTTCATGCGCGATATGATGGTGAAGGCGGGCTTCGATGCGCAGCGTCTGCATGTGGCGCCGACCTTTACGGACGATGGCGCGTTCGCGCCGCCGGCGAGCGACGGGGGCCGCAGCGGGCTCCTCTATGTCGGCCGTCTCGACAAGCCGAAGGGCGTTGAAGTGCTGCTCCGGGCGCTCGCCGCGCTGAAGCGGCGGGGCGGGGCGCCGCCTCTGCTCCGTCTGGCAGGAGACGCCCATGCGCCGGGCTATATGGACGAGTTAAAGGCGCTCGCCGTGCGCCTCGGGATTGAAGAGCATACGGACTTTTTGGGCTATATGCCGCCGGACGCGTTGCCGAACCTCTACGCGGCGGCGCGCGGCGTCGTTCTCCCCGCCTTGTGGTTCGAGAATTTGCCCAACAGCTTGCTTGAGGCGATGGCGAGCGGAACCCCGCCGATCGTCAGCGACATTGGCTCTCTCGCGGCCGTTATCTCTCACGAGCGCACGGGGCTGAAAGCGCCGCCGGGAGATCCGGAGGGGCTGGCGGATGCGATCGCGCGCCTCGATGGAGACGACGCGCTCTGGCGGCGCCTCTCCGCCGGCGCGCTGGAGGCCTCCCGAACGGAGTTCAGCGCTGAGACCCATCTCAGCCGTTTGCTGCCGGTGCTCCAACGCTACTCCGGCGTAGACGATCCGCCCGAAACGGCTCCACAACCTTTTGCCGTCAGCGCGTAGAGCGAGTTCTCGCCTTTAAACTCACTCATATCAGACGCCAACGGCGCTAGGGCCGAACGCTCCTGCTAAGTCCTGCGTCCGAGGGAGATTGTGCGGCGATCCCCGTCTATACTGCCTTTTTTTCGGATTCAGGCGCTCTCCATGCCCACATCGCGGTTCAAAGACTATGTGATCGACGACTTGCTCGCCTGGCGCCGGGCGGGGGAGCGCGGCGCTCTCGTGACGCTCATCGGCGTCGACGGCTCGGCGCCGCGTCCTCTGGGCGCGCAGATGGCGGTCCGGGAGAATGGAGATTTCGTCGGCCATTTGACCGGCGGCTGCGCGGAAGCGGCGATTGTCGCCGAAGCGCTGGCGGCCATGGAGGAGGGCGCCAACCGGCGGCTGCGGTATGGCGC
>JBCDJH010000332.1:0-2746 GCA_038747965.1 Pseudomonadota bacterium | reverse complement strand
GGGGTCGAATAGGACAGCGGCCGCCGGAAACGCCTCAGCCAGGGCGGTCGCTAGGCGATCGCTCTGACGCCGCCCCTTCCCCTCAAATTGTATCTCATGCTCCATGGAACAGGGGCCTCCGGATCTGCGGGTCGGTTCATTTCGCCAGTCTTCGCCGGTATTGCTCCCACGCCCTCAATACCAAAAGCGCATCTGGCGAATTGCGAGAAAGTATTAGAACGCATTGGGCCTTCCCCGTAAAACTTGATCTTGGACGTATTTTGGCGGCGGCCCTGTTGCAACCGCCATAGAACCAACGCCACGTCAAACTGCTGGAGGAACCCCATGGGAAACAATCGCACGGACACTGTCGTCAGCGCCATCGTCGCGAGCGTGCGCGACGCCATACGAGAACAGAATGTTACGTTTGAGGAGTATCGCGCCGCCATTGGTTACCTTGTAAAGACGGCCGAGGCTGGCGAGTTGCCGTTGATGATCGACATGTTCTTCAACGCGACGGTTGTGGATGTCATCAACCAGAACGCGAAGACGGAAACATCTCCGTCAGACATGGAAGGCCCTTACTTCCTCGATAACGCGCCGTTCGTGGACGGTAAGATTAAGACCATGGAAGAGTTCGGCGGGCAGCCCATGTTGCTGCGCGGCTCGGTCCAAGACACCAACGGCCAGCCAGTCGCTGACGCTGTGATGGATATTTGGTCGTCGACGCCGGATGGGAAATACAGCGGCATCCATGACAACATTCCCGTTGAGTATTATCGCGGCAAAGTGAAAACGGGCGCAAACGGGGAGTATTCTGTTGAAAGCACCGTACCCGTCCCTTATACGATCCCGAATACGGGGCCGTGCGGACACCTTTTGGAGATGATGGGCAAACACTCCTGGCGGCCCGCCCATGTCCACTTCAAAATCCGCAAGCCGGGCTTCCAAGACCTCACCACCCAGGCCTATTTTGAGGGCGGTGAGTACGTAAACAGCGACTGCTGCGAAGGCATCGTGCCCCAAGAGTTCGTTGTGCCTGATAAAGTGGAAAACGGCGCCCGCGTTATGGATCTCAACTTCGTCATCCAAGCCGCGGCGTAGCTGCGTTTCGCTTAACGACACCCCTTTAAGGAGCACCATATCATGTGCCACGGCGCGCCGATTTCAGCCTTTCCAGAAGCGAAACTGGGCGCGCCGTTCGGTGCTCAAGTTCACGGCTACAGCTATGGGGACGTTGGCGACAAACGCATCGCCATTCTTCCTGATATTTATGGGTGCAACCCGTTCTATCAGGGGATGGCGGCGCATTTTTTGAACAAGGGCGCGCGGGTCGATCTCATCGATCCTTTTCACGGGCTTGGCGAGCTTCCCGAAATCACGCGGGAGGCCGCTTTCGCCCGGCGCAACAAGGTTCAGGACAAAACATTCCTGGACGCTTTCGGCGCCTATGTTTCTGAGGCGGGCGTGACCGGGGTGATCGGTTTCTGCCTGGGCGGCCTTTACATCTTCGAGCTGGCGCGGCGCGGCCTGCCTGCGGGGCTTGTCGGCCTCTACGGTTTCCCGCAAGGGCTGCCGAACGACGACCCTATCGATCCGCCTTTCACCTATCTCTCTTCCATCAAGCAGCCCTTCGTTATGCTCATGGGCCGCGATGACGAACCCGTCGGCCGAGACAACATCGACAAGCTGGAAGCCGCGGCGAGCTCCGCCCCCGCTATGTCGCTCACCGTTTACGAGGGCGTCGGACATAACTTCCTTCCCTTGCTTGATAGCGACGCCCCCGAAAAGCGCGCCCTCGCCGAAGACGCGATGCGTCAATGCGAAGAGACGCTGCTTTAGCGGCCACGCCCGCTAGCCGGAGCGCGCAGCCATGATGTTCACTTATACTGGCCTTCCGGCACGCGTGATCTTCGGCTCCGGAACCATCGATCAACTGGCGAGCGAAGCGGATGCGCTCGGTCTGTCCCGCGTGCTCGTGTTAACGACACCGCCTCAGGCGGATATGGGCGCGATGGCGGCTGATCGTCTTGGCCCAAAAGCTGTCGGCGTCTTTACTGAAGCGGCGATGCACACGCCTGTCGAGGTGACCGACCGAGCCCTTGCGCAATTCAACCATCTTGATGCGGACGGCGTCGTCGCTATCGGCGGCGGCTCGACGATCGGGCTCGGCAAAGCCATAGCGCTGCGCACGGACGCGCCGCAAATCGTTCTGCCCACCACGTATGCCGGATCTGAGATGACGTCGATCATTGGGCAAACGGAGAAGGGCCTTAAGACCACCCAAAAAACACTCAAGGTGCTGCCGGAGACCGTCATCTATGACGTTGACTTCACCTTGTCCTTGCCGCCTTTGATGAGCGTCACCAGCGGGATGAACGCCGTCGCCCACGCCGTTGAAGCGCTCTATGCGGAAAACGCCAATCCTGTCCTGAGCATGATGGCGGAAGACGGGGTGCGCGCGCTCGTCGCAGCGTTGCCCGTTATCGCCAAAACGCCTGACGACCGAACCGCCCGGGAAAACGCGCTTTACGGTGCGTGGCTCTGCGCCATCTGTCTCGGCTCGGCCGGCGTCGCGCTTCACCACAAGCTTTGCCACGTGCTGGGCGGCTCGTTCGATCTTCCCCATGCGGAGACGCACGCGATTGTGCTGCCGCACGCCCTCGCTTATAACGCGCCGTCAATCGCGCCGGCCATGGAAAGGCTGCGCAGAGCGGTTGGCCACGACGACCCCGCCGGCGCGTTCTTTGACGTGGTAAAGACCTCG
>JBCDJH010000331.1:0-2790 GCA_038747965.1 Pseudomonadota bacterium | reverse complement strand
GTCTCCAGCGGTGCGCCCCAAAGCTCCGCCGCCGCCCCGCGCAGCATCTCCCGGGCGCTTGCTCCTGCAATCCGCATAGAGACAAACCCATCGACGATGCTCGTGCTCCCGCCTGTCACGATCATGGGTAGGAGGCCAAAAACCTTCTCGCTCGCCCAATGGACCGGCCCCGACGCCTCTTCCGGCCGCGCGCCAAGGCCGAGGGCGAAATTCGCGTAGGCGGGCAACGTCTCCACGGGGTGGCGCACCTCCACATTCGTCGCTGAGGGCGAGACTTCCAATTCCTCCGCCATCAACATCGCAAGACCGGTCTGTGCGCCTTGCCCCATCTCCACGCGGGGCGCGGCGAGCACGATCCGGCCATCAGGGTGGATTTCTATCCAGGCGTTGAGGCCGACCGCGCCGTCATCGCGCAGAACCGGTGCCAACCCATCCGTGTCCACCCCCGCGAGAACGCCAATGCCGAAGATCGCCGCGCCTGCGAGCCCCGCGCCCGTCGCCGCGCCCGCCACCAGAAACGCGCGCCGCGTGGGTTTAATCATCGCCGAGCGCTCCGTTATCGGCGGCGGCGCCACTCGCAAGGTCAGCCGCGGCGCTCTGAATGGCGCGCCGAATGCGCGGATAGGTTCCGCAACGGCAAAGATTAGTGAGCGCGCCGCTGATCGCTTGATCGTCCGGCTGCGGCGTGTCCTGAATGAGCGCCGCGGCGGCCATGATCATTCCAGGTTGGCAGTACCCGCATTGGGACACGTTCTCCGCCGCCCACGCTCGCTGCAAGGCGGCGACGATGGCCCCCTCGCCCTCGATGGTGACGATCGACGCGCCCTCCACGGCCGCAAGCGGCATGACGCAGGAGCGCACGGGCGCCCCATCCACAAGCACCGTACAAGCGCCGCAGAGCCCTGCGCCGCAGCCAAACTTGGCGCCCTTGAGGCCTAAGGAGTCCCGTAGCGCCCATAGCAATGGCGCGTCGGCCTCTTCGTCGAACCGCGTCGGCGCGCCGTTGACGAATGCTGAGATCACGCGCCGCCCCCTGCGAAGTCGGCGCCCGCATCTAGCGGCGCCATCCGAATGAGCCGACTGTCGACGACAGCGGCTTGGCGATGGCGCACGGACTTTTGATAGTCAGGGTCTGTCACCATTTCGAGGAATGCGCCGGCGTTTGGGTAATAGGCGATAAAGGCGATATCCCACCGCTCTTCATCCGGGCCGATCAACAACGCCTCCGGCCGGCCTCGCCAGGCGATATGGGCGCCAACGCGCATTAGAACCGGCGCGGTTTCACGTCCGTAGGCGGCATAGGCCTCGGCGCCCGACGCCTCTGTTCCGTCCGTGTAGAGAGCCTTTTGCCGCAACCGGACGAGGTTCAGCATGTGGATCGGCGTATCGCGCGGCAAGCTTTTGAAGGCGTCAAACTGCGCGCGGGTCGGATCGACTGAGGACATGGGGCGGCTCTCCTAGAGCGAATTGCAGCGAAAGTGGCTCGCCGGTTTCGCGTCCGCAAGTCGCGCAAACAAAGACGTAGAGCCGTTTGCGGCCGTACAACCGAAGCATACCAGACGCAGACGGCTCTAGCGCCCCTTATCGGAAGGAGGAGCGGGACGCGTTCGGCGCACTCTAACGCTCGCACGGATCTGAAATCCACGGGCGATTCGCCAACGGGGCGGATCGCCCCAGCTTAGCGAGGAAGCAGAGAGCGAGGAGCCATGCAGAGCTTAAGGGACGGGTACCGGGCGGCGGTGATCGGCGCCACCGGCGGAATTGGCGCGGCGATCGCCGCAGCGCTGAAGGCTGATCCGCGCTGCGGCCTGCTCGCTGAGCTGTCACGGTCCGGCGACAGCCCCGTCGATCTCCTCAGCGAAGCGTCGATCGCCGCGGCCGCTGAAGCGCTGGCGACCGCGCATGGCGGTCTCGACTTTATCTTCGACGCCACCGGCGCGCTCACCATCGACGGGGTGGGGCCTGAAAAATCCCTCCGCGCCATCGATCCGGCCAGTATGGCGGCGTCCTTCGCCGTCAACGCCATTGGCCCGGCGCTTCTCATAAAGCACTTCTCGAACCTGATGCCGCGCGAGGGCAAAAGCGTCTTCGCAACCCTTTCGGCGCGCGTGGGCTCGATCGGCGACAACCGGATCGGCGGCTGGATTTCGTATCGCTCGTCAAAAGCGGCGCTGAACCAAATCGTCCGCACCGCGTCGCGGGAGATCGTCCGCCGGCGGCCGGACGCGATTTGCGTTGCGCTCCATCCGGGCACCGTCGCGACGGACTTAAGCGCGCCTTTCGCGGGCTCCAGAGACGTGTTCACGCCGCAAGAGTCGGCCGAAAAGCTCATCGCCGTCTGCGATGGGCTGACGCCCGGCGACGCCGGCGGCTTCTTCGCTTACGATGGCTCTAAGATCGAATGGTGACGGTTTAGGGCGCGGCCGAGCGGCGTTCACGCCCAGGGCTTGAAGTGCTTCGACAGCTTCAGACCTTGCGCCTGATAGTTGGAACCGAGGCCCGCGCCATAAAGCGCGCCGGGCTCTTCTGCGAGCTTCTCAAAAATCAGCCGGCCGATGATCTGCCCGTCTTCAAGCACGAATGGCACCTCATGGCTGCGCACCTCAAGCACGCCGCGGCCGCCCTCCCCGCCGGCTTCGGCGCAGCCGAACCCAGGATCGAAAAACCCCGCATAGTGGACGCGGAACTCGCCGACAAGCGGGTTGAACGGCGCCATCTCAGCCGCGTAGAGGGGCGGTATCCGCAACCATTCCTTTGACGCGAGAATATAGAATTCGTCCGGGTCCAGGG
>JBCDJH010000330.1:0-2822 GCA_038747965.1 Pseudomonadota bacterium | reverse complement strand
TGGTTTGGAAGGGCCGAGCCAAGGCCATTTCTATGCGGACATTCGCTCCGGCGAAGTGCGCGCGTCGGAAACCGCCTACGAGCATCCGCAGCCGCACGCCTGCTTCATCCAATCCGTCAGCGACGATCTCGTCGGCGATGGCGGCATTATGGATCTATGGGTGCGTGAGGCGCGGCTCTTTAAGTATGGCTCCGGCGCTGGCTCCAACTTCTCGAACCTTCGGGGCGCGGGGGAGCCGCTGTCGGGCGGCGGTCGCTCCTCCGGCCTCATGAGCTTCCTCAAGATCGGCGACAGGGCGGCGGGCGCCATCAAGTCCGGCGGCACCACCCGCCGCGCGGCGAAGATGGTGATTGTCGACGTCGATCATCCGGACATTGAAGAGTTCATCGACTGGAAGGTGACGGAGGAAGACAAAGTCGCCGCCCTCGTCTCCGGCTCGCAGATGATGAAGAAGCATCTCGGCGCCGTGATGCGCGCATGCGTCAATTGCAGCGGCCACGACCAGGATTGCTTCAGCCCCAAAAAAAACCCGGCGCTGCGCCGCGCCATCGCCGATGCGCGCAAGGCGGCGATCCCGGACAACTCCATCCAGCGCGTGATCGGCTTCGCGCGCCAGGGCTATAAGTCCATCGAGTTCGAAACCTACACGCCAGACTGGGAGTCGGAAGCGTATCGCACCGTCTCCGGCCAGAACTCCAACAACTCCGTGCGCGTGACGGACGGGTTCTTGGACGCTGTGGAAGGCGACCGGGACTGGACGCTCACCCGCCGCACCGATGGGGCGGTGGCCAAGACGCTTTCCGCCCGCGGCCTGTGGGACCAGATCAGCCACGCCGCGTGGCGCTCGGCGGATCCCGGCGTGCAGTTCCACGACACCATCAACAATTGGCACACCTGCCCGGCGGGGGGCGATATTCGCGGCTCCAATCCCTGCTCTGAATATATGTTCCTGGACGACACCGCCTGCAATCTGGCGTCCTTGAACCTCGCCCGTTTCCAGAAGAGCGACGGCGGCTTTGCCGTCAAGGCGTTCGAGCACGCCTGCCGTTTGTGGACCGTGGCGCTCGAAATCTCCGTGGCCATGGCCCAGTATCCGAGCGCGGCGATCGCCCGGCGCTCCTACGAATACCGCACCCTCGGCCTCGGCTACGCCAATCTGGGCGGCCTGTTGATGGCCATGGGCTTGCCCTACGACAGCGAAGAAGGCCGCGCCGTCGCTTCGGCCATCACCGCTGTGATGACCGGCGCCGCATACTCCTGCTCCGCCGAAATGGCGCGCGAGCTGGGGGCGTTTCGTCGCTATAGGGACAATGAGGACGCAATGCTCCGCGTCATGCGCAATCACCGGCTGGCCGCCAAGGGCGGGCCGTCGGAGGACGCGCGCGGCTATGAGGGCCTCACCGCTGCGCCGCAAGGCCTCGACGCAGGCGCCTGCCCGTTCCCGGAAATCGCCGGCCGCGCCGCCGCACTGTGGGACGAGGCTTACGACAAGGGCGTCCTCTTCGGATATCGCAATGCGCAGGTGAGCGTGCTGGCGCCCACGGGCACCATCGGCCTCGTGATGGATTGCGACACGACGGGGATTGAGCCCGACTTCTCGCTCGTTAAGTTTAAGAAGCTCGCCGGCGGCGGCTACTTTAAGATCGTCAACCGCGCTGTGCCGGCGGCCCTCAAAAAGCTCGGCTACGACCAAGACCAAATCGCCGACATGATTGAATACGCTGTCGGCCGCGCCACGCTTGACGGCGCGCCGGGCGTGAACACCGAACGGCTGCGGGAAAAAGGTTTGGGCGAGGAGCAACTCGCCGCCGTCGAAGGGGCTCTCGAAGGCGCGTTCGACATCAAGTTCGCCTTCTCCAAATGGACGCTCGGCGAAGCGTTCTGCCGAGACGTGCTTGGCCTCGACGATGAAGAGCTCGCCGCCTACGACCTCGACATCCTCGCCCATCTCGGCTTCTCGCGCGCCGATGTGGAAGCCGCCAACGCCTATTGCTGCGGGGCGATGACGCTGGAGGGCGCGCCGCATATGCGGGACGCGGATCTCCCCGTTTTCGATTGCGCCGTACCCTGCGGGCGCACGGGCGTTCGCGCCCTGAGCCCCCGCGCGCATATTTTGATGATGGCGGCCGCGCAGCCCTTTATCTCCGGCGCCATTTCCAAAACCATCAATATGCCCCACGACGCAACGATCGAGGATTGCTCGGACGCTTATATGGACGCCTGGCGCCTGGGCTTGAAGTCGATTGCGCTCTACCGGGAGGGCTCGAAGCTCAGCCAGCCCCTCACCGCCGCGCTATGGGACCCGGCCGATCTCGACGCGGACGCCGAGGAAGAGGACGCTGCGCCAGCGCCCGTCAGCGCCCCGCAACGCAGCGAGATCGTCGCGGAGCGGATTGTTGAGAAAATCATCGAGCGCGCGCCGGGCCGCCGCCGCCTGCCCCATCGCCGCAAAGGCTACATCCAAAAAGCGACGGTCGGCGGCCATAAAGTCTATCTGCATACGGGCGAGTTTGACGACGGCGAACTCGGCGAGATTTTCGTCGATATGCATAAAGAAGGCGCGGCCTTCCGCAGCCTCATGAACAATTTCGCGATCGCGGTGTCGCTCGGCCTGCAATATGGCGTCCCGCTCGAGGAGTTCGTGGACGCTTTTGTCTTCACGCGGTTCGAGCCGGCCGGCATCGTTAGCGGCAACGACCGCATCAAGAACGCCACCTCGATCATCGATTACATCTTCCGGGAGCTGGCGATTTCTTATCTGGGGCGCGACGACCTCGCCCATGTGACGGACGACGACACCTCCGCCCACGCTCTCGGCAAAG
>JBCDJH010000329.1:0-2840 GCA_038747965.1 Pseudomonadota bacterium | reverse complement strand
GCTGGTTTCGGCGATCGGCGTGAATTCCCTGGCGGGCTGACAGAAGGAACGAGCCATGACGACGAACTATTTGGGCTGGGCCGGCATCGTTCGTTTGGGCCTCGTTCAGACCGCCCTCGGCGCTATCGTGGTGCTCACCACTTCGACCTTGAACCGGGTGATGGGGGTTGAATTGGGTCTCGCCGCCAGCCTGCCGGCCGCCCTCGTCGGGTGGCACTACGGGGTTCAGCTGTCGCGGCCCTACTGGGGCCATGGCTCAGACGTGGGGCGGCGGCGCACACCCTGGATCATCGCAGGCATGGGCGTCCTCGCCTTAGGCGGCGTTCTAGCCGCCAATGCGACGATCATGATGGGAACGAGCCTGTGGCTGGGCGTTGCGATCGCCATTGTCGCCTTTACGCTGGTGGGAGCGGGGGTCGGCGCCAGCGGCACGTCGCTGCTGGCCATGCTCGCCGTCGCGGTCGCGCCGGAGCGCCGGCCGGCGGCGGCTTCGATCACGTGGATTATGATGATCCTCGGCATCGTGCTCACCGCCAACCTGGCCGGCGCCAACCTCGATCCGTTTTCGGAGCAGCGTTTGGCGCTCGTTGCGTCCGCCGTCGCGGGCGGGGCGTTTCTGCTGACCTTGTTGGCGGTGATGGGCGTTGAAGATCGCGTCGCTCCGGGCGCTGTTTCTGGACCCTCAAGCGCCGCCGCCGCCCCTGCGCCCCGCAAGGCCAGCGCCTTCCGCGCCGCTATCAATGAAATCTGGTCTGAGCCGCTCGCCCGCGCTTTCACGATCTTCGTATTCGCATCGATGCTTGCCTACAGCGCCCAGGATCTGATTTTGGAGCCGTTCGCCGGGCTCGTTTTCGGTTACTCCGTGGGCGAGTCCACAAAGCTCAGCGGTATGCAGCACAGCGGCGTTCTTCTGGGCATGATCCTGGTCGGCGCGTCTGGCGTCGTTATTCGCGCGAACAAGACAGCCTGGCTGAGGCGCGTCGCCGTTTTCGGCTGTGCGGCGTCCGCTTTCGCGCTTGTCGGCCTCGCGCAAGCAGGGTTCCACGCCGGCTCCTGGCCGCTGCAGCCGACTGTGTTCGCGCTCGGCTTCGCCAATGGCGTATTCGCCGTTTCGGCCGTCGGTATGATGATGAGTTTTGCTGGCGAGGGCGCGGAGGCGCGCGAAGGCGTGCGCATGGGGCTATGGGGCGCTTCGCAGGCGGTGGCGTTTGGTCTGGGCGGTTTCGCCGGGGCCGCCGGGCTTGATGCGATGCGCGCTGTCGCGCCGAGCGACCCGTCGGCGTTTTCTGTGGTTTTCGGCTGTGAGGCGGCCTTGTTCGTCGTCGCTGCGGCGCTCGCGGCTCGGCTCGGCGGCGCCCGCGCGCGTGACAGCATGCCAAGCGCAGCCACGCCAGTTCGCTCGTAGGAACCCGCGTCCTCTACTTGGACGCATTAACAGAGGATGGAGCCCATGCAGGCCGAAACCGACACTTCGCTGGCTGAGATCTTCGATGTGGTCGTGGTGGGCGGCGGCCCCGCCGGCGCGACGGCGGCGACAGACCTCGCCAAAGCGGGCCGGCGCGTCGCACTTTTGGATAGGGCCGGGCGCATTAAGCCCTGCGGCGGCGCGATCCCGCCGCGTCTCATTCGCGATTTCGGCATTCCCGAGCACCTCCTTGTCGCAAGGGCGCGCTCCGCCCGGGTCATCGCGCCATCGCAAAAATCAGTGGACATGCCCATTGACGGCGGCTTCGTCGGCATGGTGGACCGAGACGTCTTCGACGAATGGCTGCGCGAGCGGGCGGCGAAAGCGGGCGCGCGCCGGATCACCGGCAAATTCCAGCGTCTGGAGGAACGGACGGGCGGCGCGCGGACCATCGTTTTCGAAGCCGAAGACGGAAACGGCGCCGCAACAGAGCGACGCATTAAAGCGAAAGCCGTTATCGGGGCCGACGGCGCTCGATCGCAGGTGGCGCGCCAGTCGTTGAAGTCCTCCGAGCACCCACGCAGCGTGTTCGCATATCACGAAGTTATCCGCACGCCCTCAAAAGCCGCCGCCGGCGGCGATGAAACCGGTGAGGCGGCCGATTATGCGCCGACGCGGTGCGATATCTTTTATCAATCGCACGTGTCGCCGGATTTCTATGGCTGGGTGTTTCCCCATGGCGAGACGGCCAGCGTCGGCGTGGGCAGCGCCCAGAAAGGGTTCTCCTTACGCGGCGCCGTCTCCGATTTGCGCCGCGATTCGGGTCTCGACGCGTGGGAGACGGTGCGCAGGGAAGGCGCGCCGATCCCACTGAAGCCCCTGAAGAAGTGGGACAACGGTGAAGATGTGACGCTCGCCGGCGACGCTGCGGGCGTTGTGGCGCCGGCCTCAGGCGAGGGCATCTACTACGCCATGATTGGCGGCCGGTTCGCGGCGGAAGCGGTGGACGCGTTCCTGGCCACCGGCGATGCGAAGGAGCTGGCCGGCGCGCGGCGGCGCTTTATGAAGGCGCACGGAACAGTGTTCCGCATTCTCGGAATGCTGCAGCATTTCTGGTACCGGAACGACAAGCGCCGGGAGCGCTTCGTGAAGATTTGCGACGATCCGGACGTCCAGCGGCTCACATGGCAAGCCTACATGAACAAGGAGCTGGTGAAGGCGGACCCCGGCGCCCATTTCCGCATCTTCTTAAAGGATCTCGGCCACCTGTTCGGGTTCGCGCGAACGTAAGACCAACCCGGGCGCGGCGCCGGCCATGGAGGCGGTTACGGCTTGGCTGTTGTCTGGCCAGGCGATCTGGATTGCATTGCTGGTTCTCGCGGCCGAGGCGGCGTATTTCGCGACGCGTCGCCCCGCTGCGCCGGTCTGGCGCATT
>JBCDJH010000328.1:0-2864 GCA_038747965.1 Pseudomonadota bacterium | reverse complement strand
TTGTCGTTTTGCACCGTATAGATATCGATGCCGTTTGTTCTCGCCTGGCGGTCTGTCGCCGGGACCCCGAAGAAGTCGCCGACGTGGCGGCCCTGAAACGTCCAATAGACGAGGTAACGTCCGCCCTTCGTCGGCTCCAACAAATTGATCATATGACTGAAGTCCCGAAAGCCACTCTTCAGGGCGCCAAAAAACGCCAGATGAGCGTCCTTATCCGATAGGTCCGGCGGCGAGAGCGGCGATCGGTCGAAGTCTTTATAGCCGTCGGCGAAGTATGGCGCGAGGTCCGCGACAGTTTTGGTCGCGTTGTCGACGTCGCTAAAGAATTTTTTGAGTATTTGAATGTTGCGGTCTTGAAACATGCTCTTTGCCCTTTTTTGAAGTCAGCGTTGGTTAGAGGCCGAACCGCTCGCGCGTCGCGGCGCGCAAAACGTCGTCGTCTAACGCGTCTCGGGATTTCATCGCAGCGATCGCGGCCTCGCCGCTTGGATAGCGAAGCCGATCGCTTGGGTCGTGCACTGCCTTCCATACGGTTTCGGCGACGACTTCAGCCACCAGCTCCGGAGACTTTCTCGCCCGCGTCGTTCACGCCGCCCTTTAGTGTGAAGGTGGCATGAGCGCCGGTCTGTGCAACACTGGGCCTAAGAAAACTGTTGGATTACGCCGTTTGGGCGGGCCACCAGGTTTGGACTATTTTTGTTCAGACACGTCGAAGCCCACTCGCAACTCCATAACGCCCGTCAGCTCACCCGCCGGCGTGTACTCTGTAAATGTGTTCAGTTCGACGAAACGACCAGACACGCCGGCGAATTCCCCGACCCCGCCAACAATCACGCCGCTTCCATCGGCGCTCGGCCCAGCCGAGGTTTGGACTTGAATACGGCCTGACCAATGCGCCTCATTCTCCGTTACCTCCCGCAGGATTTTACGGAACTCCGGCCCGATGAACTCATTTGTATAAAGATATAGAGTCCCAAAATGCGGCACTTGGAGAGTCCAAGAGGTATGCGTAAGGCTCTGCCCGTCCGTCTGAATGGCGTCGAAGTACTCCGTTTGTGTGGCGACCCCGATCACTTCGCCTTTATCATCTCGGAGTTTTGTTGAAAGGATGAGCGTGGGTTCCAGATCGGGGTCAGCAAGCTCGGCCATTCCACTCGGCCTTAGCGGCAGCGGCAGATGCCCCCCATGCGTCGCCGAGATAATGTCCTCTGGGTTTTTGATGATAAACGAAAACTCGCTCCCATCGGCAATGGCGCGGCGCAGCGCCGCCACCGGGTCTTCACGCGGTATTATGTCTTCGGCTACAGACTCGAAGCTATTCCCCTCCGCAAACAGAACGGCAACAAGTACGAACAAAGCTGATCGCACGGGGCGTCTACGCCTCAAGATCACGCTGAGTCACCCATAAGATGTTGGACCGCGTTATGATCGCGGGCGAGCTGCAACATAACGTCTTGATCAACAATGCCGGACAGGCGCCCCGCATCATCATATCCGGCGATCGGACCATTAAACACGGTGAACATCGTAAAGCCGCTCTCCGTGTTAGGAGTGTGAAGAGCTTCAGCGGCTTCGTACACGTAGGCCCCAGCGGCGCCGCGGTCGGCCTCGCCATATCCGAATTCGCCTTCCACCATGAAGCCCTCAATCGACCCAATATGATGGTGGATGACGGCCTTTTGCCCAGGGCGCACCTTTAGCATCATCGACCAGCCGCCGGTCTCATTGTTGAGATGCAAGAGCTTGAACCAAGTGCCCTCCATAACCCATGGGGCCCATGGAATATCATTCGTATCGGTGAACGCTCTGCGGTCCGGCCGCCGCTCCTTGACGCTCGAAGGCGCGCTCGCAACCAGTTGCCCTGCTCCGGTTCCGCCAGTGTCGGATACTAGATGTGCGAACGGATTGTGAAGCGACCTTCTGGCGTCGCCATAAATGGCGTCAAATCGCTTCAAATGGTTGGCGGCGCCATTGGCCTTAGCGAGTTGATAGTATACAGCCGCATCAATAGAGACTGCGGGATCGCCGTTGGGATGAAAGCCGATCGTCGCGCCGCGGCTGAGTAAGAAGGCTTCAAATCCAACGCCCGAGGTTGGTTCGTGGATCGATCCGTTTTCCTCGTACAGATACGAATGTGCAGCGCCTTTGTCGTCTCCGTAGGCGAACTCTCCTTCGTATATATAGCCCTCAACTGATCCGATGTGCTTGTGGATCGCCGCTCGGCTTTCGGGCGCAACCCGCAGCAGCATGGTCGAACCACCCGATTCCGGATTGATGTTCAGGAGCTTAAACCATGTTCGCTCCAAGGGACCGGGCGTCCACGGAAGCGTCGACGGATCAAAAAAGACAGGTTCATCCGGTACGGTTGGTTCAAGAGCCGTTGCCGTCGCAGCGAGCGCCTCAGACATGTGCGTTCTCTCCAATAATCATTATGGATGTTTGATGGCCGAGCGCTCTAGAAGAACGCTCTAAAGGTGGCGAACCATTCCGCGGGCGGGGCGAAATTTCCTTCCGCGAAACCCAACGAGGAGTTTAGGGAGTTGGTCGCCCCAATCAGATACTCTTTGCTGAGAACGTTTGTTCCTCCGAGCAAAAATTCCCATCTCTCGTCGAAGCGGTAAGCGGCTGTGAGATCGAGGACGCCATATGCATCCTGCTCCACAATCGGATCGTTTGCCGCCTGGGTAAAAAATGCTGTTCGATACGCCCAGTCGGCGCGCAAGCTTAGGTCCGACAGGGCGGAGACCGGAATCTCGTAGACAGCGGAGACGCCCGTGGTCCAGCGGCTTGTGTAAGGGACTTTGCTGTCCAACGTCACTTCATTGGCTTCCTGGATGCTGATTTCGTGCGGGTGGATCCAGAAG
>JBCDJH010000327.1:0-2877 GCA_038747965.1 Pseudomonadota bacterium | reverse complement strand
CTTATCGGAGACGCAAAGCCAGGGGAACATGTGTTGTGTTACTTGGGCTCAGCCGTTCAGCGGCTTGACGAAAGCGCCGCTCGCGACATTGCCGCGGCCATACACGCCGTCACCGCGGCCAGCGAAGGCCGTGATTATGAACACCTGCTTCAAGACCTCATCGACCGGGAGCCCGAACTCCCGGCGCACTTAAGACCTGATCAGGCTGATAGGGAGGACACCAACCATGCATCAGCTACTCCAGTCACTGTGTGACGACGGCGTCGCGACGCCGCTCTCGGAACATGAGCTCGTCGGCTTTACCAAAGACGAAGGGTCTCCGGTAACAGCGCTTTTCCTCGCGGGCAATCCTGAAAAGAAGCTTGAGACCGCTGATGTCGCCGTTGTCGTGCGCGAGCTTTCAAAGGCTTGGCCGGAGCGACTTCGGGTCGGCGTTCCCTCCCCCAAGGCCGAACGCGCCGCGATGGATTTGGCCGATGTTCACACCCTGCCGTCGCTTGTCTTCTACTCCAGCGGCGAAAAGGTAGAGACGCTTCGAAAAATCCAAGATTGGTCAATGTACGCTGAAACGATGGCGCGGCTGCTGAGCCCAGCTGCGGCGCCGAAAGCGGGGGGCGCGGCGGCATGAGCTTCAAGCTTTTAGACGGCCGGGCAAATCCAGTATTGGGCGAGGAAGACGCCCCGGCAGAGGGCGTCTTATCTCCGTTCGAGGGAACGGATGAAGGCAACGACCCTCTACGGCTCCTGGGCTTGCCGAACGCAGGCTCTCTTCTTGGCGGGCGCGATGTAAGAGCCGACGACGCTGCAGGCCCAGTCGTTTACGATTTCCTCTACCGCATCCGGCAAGCCTTGCGCGTGGCCTGCGAGACGTCGCAAGCGTGGCGTCGGCGAATTGACGGTCTGGCGGATCACGATCAGCGTATGCTGATTGACGCTCTTGGCGCCGGTGAAGTCTCCGCGGTCATCAACGGCGGTGAAGACGAAGGCGAAGTCCAGATCGCAGAGTCGGTTTTGCCAGGCGTCTGGATTGGTAAGGCGCAGACGTCTGATGGACGCACTGGCGCCCAGTGGATTGAGGTTGGAGACGCACCGCGCACGCTTCGTGAGCTGGCGCTTCGCCGCCCCCGCGTAACGATCCCAATAGACGCGCTAACGCCTCCACGCGGCGCAATGAACGTGATGAGCGTGCTCGCAGAGGTCCGAGAGCGCGCCCTTAACTGGCGACCTGGTGAGAGAAACCATGTCTTCAACTTCACCCTGTTGCCCATGACGCCGGCCGACAGCGCGTATCTCGCTCAGGTGTTGGGTGAAGCCGGTGCACGCATTTCGTCCGGCGGCTATGGCGCCGCAAGGGTCATCATGACCGGGGTGCGACATGTGTGGGCCGTGCAGTATCTCAACGGCTTGGGCACAGTGATCCTCGACACGTTGGAGGTCGGCGATATCCCAGACGCCGTTCTGGCGAGCCCGGAAGATTTTGAGGACAGCGCATCGCGCTTAACGGACATCCTTGAGGCGTACGCCCAATGAGTAGGGCTTTTGAATCGTCTTCTGCGGGCCGCTTACCGACCGACGCTACGCTTGAGTGCGGGGTCTGTTGGTGGGTGTACGACCCAGCCATCGGCGACGAAGCTGGCGACATTCCCCCGGGCGCCGCGTTCTCAGATCTCCCTGACGCTTGGCGATGCCCATCTTGCGACGCCGACCGATCGAAGTTCATGGTGATCGAAAGCGGCCTCCCAGCGGCGCCATGCGATGGAGCGGAAAGCCAAGACCAACGCGTCGCTTCGCTCGTGCAGGCGTTTGAGGCGGTTGAAGACAATATGATTGGCCTGCCCGTTCATAACGCGCGTTTGGTGATCGAGGCGGTGGGCTTTCGCCCGTACAACGACGGTTATATCGGCGTCTTGAATACGCCGTGGAGCATGAACTTGGTGTGGATACCGGCGGAAGCTTCGACAGGCCCCGCCGGCGCCCTCGGCGCAGCTCGAAGTCATATCTTCCCGTCGGGGGCCTACTCATTCCTCATTGGTCGGATGGATGGTTTTGGGACCTTGGAAACCTGCTCCCTTTTTTCCCCGATGGACGAGTTCGACGACCCAAGCGTCGCGCGAGAAGCGGGGATAGCCGCCATAAACGGACTGTTTGCGCCGCCGCCTGAGGAGAAGCCGAAACAGGTGTCCCGCCGCTTCTTACTCACCATAAACGGCGAGCCACGATAATGAACGCGAGATCGCCTGCCCGCTCTTATACCCTGCGGCTCGGCGACGCGGCGACCGGCGGCGCTTCAATCCTGAGAACGGGACCAAAAGACATCCTAGCGATTGGCGTTGGCCGAACCCCGAGCGACGCGATTGCTCTTGCGGGCTTACTTTTCCCGATCTGTCCAAGGGCTCACCAAGCTGCAGCCTTGGGCGCGTTTGAAAACGCCGCACGCGTTCAATTGAACGCTGGCCAAAGCGCAGCCCGCTCCTGCGTCGTGCTTGCCGAAGCAATCGCCTCGTGCGTATGGCGCTCTGCGCTTACCTGGCGTTCTTTAACAGGCGCGGCGCCCCTCATCGAACTCGTCGCACAAGCGCGTTCAGCGAGTCACGCCGTACCCAAGGCTATTTTTGCTGGTCCGTGGGCGAAGCTTGGCGGCGCGCCGATGCAGATCGAGACGGCGCGCCTTCAGGCGGCCGCCGATGAGCTGGCTAACGCAATCGCCAACAGCCCTTCTGCTGACGATCTTCTCAAGTCTGCCCCCGATTGGATAAACGGCGAGCGCCAGACCGCAACGCACAGGCGACTTGGCGACGGCATCGCATCAATGGATCTCACGCCCGATACGGCGTGCCGAGAGGAAACCCCGCGCAGCCTTCTTAAGGACGCAGGCAG
>JBCDJH010000326.1:0-2907 GCA_038747965.1 Pseudomonadota bacterium | reverse complement strand
GATCAAGCCCCCACGCCTCGCCGCTCATCAGGCTTTCCTGGGCCGCCATTTGAAGGCGCGCGGCCAGCCGCTCCGCCTCCCGCTCAAGCGCTTCCTGGCCATCCGTCATGGCGAGAACCACGACGCTCGAAAGAAGCCCCATGATGAAGACGGCGATCATCAGCTCGATGAGCGTGAAGCCGCGCTGGGCGCTCCGCGCCCCTCCCCGGCCATGGGAGGGGCCGCGCCTATGGCGCCTCGCTACTCCCAATTGCCGATGTCGGCGGCCAGCTCTTCTCCGCCTAGCCGGTTGTCTTGGCCGAGGGAATAGATGTCGAACTGGCTGCGCTCGCCTGGATAAATATACTGATACGGATTGCCCCAAGGATCGTCCGGAAGACGCTTGATGTAACCGCCATCCCGGTAGCGCTCTGGCCGGCCGAGCCCGTCCGGCGCCGAGACGAGCGCTTCGAGACCCTGATCGACCGTCGGGTAGGCGAGATTGTCCATCCGGTAAAGTTCAAGCGCCTGCTCCAACCGGTTGATGTCCGCTTTCGCCTTTTCCACCATCGCGCGGTCCTGGCTCGGCAGCACGTTGATGACGACCACCGTCGCGAGGAGACCGATGATGACGATCACCACCATCAGCTCGATCAGCGTGAAGCCAGCTTGTTTGTCGGCCCGGCGCTCACGGCCCCGCGGCCCAGTGTCGCCCTTCAAAGAAACGTTGGTCAGCATAAAGAGGCTCCTTGCGCCTAGGTGAGCGCCATTGAGTTGAGTTTCAAAATCGGCATCAAGATAGCGAGCACGATGGTGGTGACGATCCCGCCCATGGCGATGATGATCGCCGGCTCCAAAAGGTTGAGGACGACGGATGTCGTGCTTTCAAACTCCGCTTCCAGATAGTCGGCGGATTTGGTCAGCATGGGGCCAAGTTCGCCGCTGTTCTCCCCGCTCGCCGCCATATAGACCATGAGCGGCGGGAACATATCGGCTTTCTTCATGGCGGCGCTGAGGCTGCCGCCTTCGCGCACGGCCAACGCCACGTCGGCGACGGCCTCGCGCAGCGCGGTGTTGGAGACCGTTGTTTTCGCAGCGTCGAGGCTCTCCAGCACCGGCGCGCCGCTCTCAATCAATGTGCTGAGGGTGCGGCCAAACCGGGCGGCGTTGACGCTGCGCACGAGCTTGCCGATGAACGGCGTCGCCAGAAGCGCCCCATCGAAGCGTCGCCGCACTTTCGGATTGCGCAGGGCGCGCGCGCCGGCGGCGCCGCCAATGATGAGCGCGATGAGGAGGTAGAGCCCGAAATCACGCAAAAAACTGGAAATGGCGATCATCGCCAGGGTGAGGCCGGGCAGCTCCTGCCCTATGCTGTCGAACTGCTCCACCACCCGCGGCACGACGAACACCATCAGCGCGACGATGACGGACAGCGCAGTCACCGCGAGCGCCGCCGGATAGATGAGCGCAGAGGTGATTTTACGGCGCATCGTTTGCGCCTTTTCCAGATAGTCCGCCAGCCGCTCCAGCACCGCGCCCAAATCGCCGGAGGCTTCGTCGGCGCCAACCATGGAGCGGTAGAGCGGCGTGAACGCCTTGCGTTCGGAGCGCAGCGCCTCCGACAGACGGTAGCCTTCGGTGACGGAATCCCGCACGCCGTGCATCACGCGGCGCAGCGCCGGTTTCTCCGCCTGCCCCGCAACGGCGCGCAACGCTTCTTCAACCGGCGAGCCGGCGCGGATGAGGGTCGCGAGCTGCCGGGTGATAAGGGCGACGTCCTTGGAGGGGAGCGCGCCGCCGCCGAGCTGAAGGCTCCCAAGGCCCCCTTGCGCTTTCCCTTCCGCGTCCCCAGCGCGGCGCGCCCGTCCGGATACGGAAAGCTGCAGCGGGGTGAGCTTGCGGCGCAGTAGTTCCTTGCGGGCGAGCCGCGCGGTCTCGGCGGTAATCACGCCCTTGGTGCGCTTCCCCCCGGTGTCGAGAGCGACGTATTCAAAGGCGGCCATGGGTTAGGACGCCTCCGCCGCATCGTCGTCCTGACGGCTCACCCGCAGCACTTCTTCAATGGAGGTGCGCCCGGCCAACACATGGGCGAAACCGCTGCGGGCGAGGGTGTCGGCCTTTTTGAAGGCGTGCTCCGCCATCGCCTGCTCGCTCGCATCCCCATGGATCAACCGGCGAAGCTCATCGTCAATAAGCACGAGTTCGTAGATGCCGAGGCGGCCCACATAGCCTGCGTGATTGCATTTGGGGCATCCGGCGGCGCGAAAAATCTGCGTCTCCTCGTCGCCGCCAACCCCGAGCAAACGGCGCTCTTCCTCCGTAGGCGTCGCTGGCGTCTTACAGTGCGGGCAAAGGGCGCGCACAAGCCGCTGGGCGAGGATGCCGACAACCGTCGAGGCGAGAAGAAACGGCTCCACCCCCATATCGCGCAGCCGCGTGATGGCCCCGACCGCGCTGTTGGTATGGACGGTGGACATCACAAGGTGACCGGTGAGGCTCGCCTGAACCGCGATTTGCGCCGTCTCCACATCGCGGATTTCGCCGACCATCACCACGTCCGGGTCCTGGCGGAGGATGGCGCGCAGGCCGGCCGCGAAGCTCATCCCCACCTTGGCGTTCACTTGCGTCTGGCCAACGCCTTCAATCGCGTATTCGATGGGATCTTCGACGGTGAGGATATTCCGGCTGCGGTCGTTCAGCAGCGTCAAACCCGCATAGAGCGTCGTCGTCTTGCCGGAGCCCGTCGGCCCCGTCACGAGGATCACGCCGTTCGGCCGGGTCAACGCCTTGCGAAAACCGCCGAGGGTGGCGGACGCCATGCCCAACTGATCGAGGTCAAGCCGCGCCTGTTCCTTGTCGAGCAGACGCATCACCACCCGCTCCCCATAGCGGGACGGCAAGGTCGAGACGCGCACATCCACGGTTTTG